>JANQFP010000163.1 GCA_028277795.1 Rhodospirillales bacterium | reverse complement strand
ACCGCTTGACGATGTCCCCGCATCGCCTTCGCGGCCGCTCCTGGCATGGCCGCGTTTCCAGTTCGTTGAAAAACACCATGAACCTCTCGGACGGGCTCTGAGGACAGAGACGCGGCCATGCCCGGCGAACGGGTCTACCTGTACGACTGCACGTTGCGCGACGGCGCCCAGACCCTCGGTGTCGACTTCAGCACCACCGACAAGGACGGCATCGCCACCGACCTGGACGGTATCGGCGTCGACTACGTGGAAGGGGGCTGGCCCGGGGCCAACCCCACCGATGACGCCTTTTTCGGATCGCCGCCGCGGTTCCACCGGGCCCGCCTGTCGGCCTTCGGCATGACCCGCCGCGCCGGCCGCAGCACTGAGAACGACCCCGGCCTGGCGGCCCTGCTGTCGTCGGGCGCGCCGGTGGTGTGCATGGTGGGAAAGACCTGGGACTTCCAGGTGGAGGTGGCGCTCGGCATCGAGCTCGACGAGAACGTTCAGATGATCGCCGACAGCATCCGCTACGTGGCCGAGCGGGCGGACGAGGTCATCTTCGACGCCGAGCACTTCTTCGACGGCTACAAGTCCAACCCCGACTTCGCCGTGCGCTGCCTCAAGGCGGCGTTGGACGCTGGCGCCCGCTGGCTGGTGCTGTGCGACACCAACGGGGGCACCCTGCCCCACGAGGTCGAGACCATCGTCGCCGAGGTGACCGCCCACGTCCCCGGCGACCGCCTGGGCATCCACTGCCACGACGACACCGGCAACGCGGTGGCCAACAGCCTGGCCGCGGTGAGGGCCGGCGTGCGCCACGTGCAGGGCACCCTCAATGGCCTGGGCGAGCGGTGCGGCAACGCCAACCTGGTCTCCATCATCCCGTCCCTGGTCCTCAAGATGGGCTTCGAAACCGGGGTCACGGCGGGCGACCTCACGCACCTCACCCACATTTCGCGGGCCCTCGACGAGCGCCTCAACCGGGCGCCGGACCGGGGCGCCCCCTACGTCGGCGAGTCCGCCTTCGCCCACAAGGGCGGCCTGCACGTCTCGGCGGTGGAGAAGGACCCCCGGTGCTACGAGCACATCGTGCCCGAGCTGGTCGGCAACCACCGCCACATCGTGGTCTCCGATCAGGCCGGGCGGTCCAACATCCTGGCCCGCTTCCGAGACATCGGCCTCGACGTGGACGCCGGCGATCCCAAGGTCAACCAACTCGTCGACGAGGTGAAGGCCCGCGAGTTCGACGGCTACGCCTACGACGGCGCCGAGGCCAGCTTCGAGCTTCTGGCCCGCCGCGCCCTGGGCGAAGTGCCCGATTACTTCGCGCTGACCAGCTTCCGGGTCATCGACGAGCGGCGCTGGAACGTGCGTGGCGAGATCGTGACCCTGTCCGAGGCCACGGTGAAGCTGGAGGTGGGCGGCCGGCCCTACATGACGGTGGCCGAGGGCAACGGCCCGGTCAACGCCCTGGACGCCGGTCTGCGCAAGGTGCTGATCCCGGTCTATCCGACCCTGGAGCACCTGCGTCTGGTCGACTACAAAGTCCGTATTCTCACGCCGCAGGCGGCCACGGCCGCGGTCACCCGGGTGATGATCGAATCGGCCGACGAGGCGGGCCACCACTGGGCCACGGTCGGCGTCTCCACCAACGTCATCGACGCCTCCTACAACGCGCTGCACGACAGCATCGTCTACAAGCTGTTCCGCGACGGCGTCACCTCCGGCGGCGTCCCGGCGGCCGCGGACTAAGAGCCTGTCCGAGAGGTTTATGATGCTTTTCAATGCCTTGAGTTCGCGCGCCGGCAGGAGGGGCGTGCGCCGCGATGCTGGAGCATCGCCAGCGCGACCCGACGCCCCGGCGCGCAAACTCAAGGCACCCGAAGGGCGAACTGGAAACGCGGCCCTGCGGCGTCGCGACCGCTTGACGCCTGCCTGCGCGAAGCCGGAGCTTCGCTTCGGCGAAGGCAGGATGTCCCTGCATCGCCTTCGCGGCCACTCCTGGCATGGCCGCGTTTCCAGTTCGTTGAAAAACACCATAAACCTCTCGGACAGGCTCTAAGGTGGCGGGGACCGATCGCTCCCGCCGGCCCGCCAAGACCACGGCTGCGGCCGGCGACGGGCCCGTCATCATCCTGGTCCATCCCCAGCTCGGCGAGAACATCGGCATGGCGGCCCGGGCCATGCTCAACTGCGGCCTCGGCGCGCTGCGGCTGGTCAACCCCCGCACCGGCTGGCCCAACCCGCACGCGGAGGCGCCGGCGGCCGGGGCCGCCGCCGTCCTCGACGCGGCGCAGGTGTTCGACACGGTGGAGGCGGCGGTGGCCGATTTGCAGGTGGTCTACGCCGCCACCGCGCGGCCGCGCGACTTGGTCAAGCCGGTGGTGACCCCGCGCCGGGCCGCCGAGGAGATGCGCGCCCGCGCCGCCGCCGGGGTGCGCGTGGGCGTGCTGTTCGGCCGCGAGGCCAAGGGGCTGGATAACGACGACGTGGCCCTGGCCGACGCCGTGCTGTCGGTGCCGCTCAACCCGGGTTTCGCGTCCCTCAACCTGGCCCAGGCGGTGTTCGCAGTCGCCTACGAGTGGTTCCAGGCGGGCGACGCCACGCCGCCCGCCGACCTGCCGGTGCCCAAGGACACGCGCCCGGCCACCAAGGCCGAGCTGGCGGCCCTGTTCGAGCACCTGGAGGGTGAGCTGGACGCTTGCGGGTTCCTGCGGGTCCGGGAGAAGCGGCCGATCATGGTGCGCAACCTGCGCACCGCCATTCAGCGCGCCGGCCTCACCGAGCAGGAGGTGCGGACCTTACGCGGCGTCATCACCTGCATGGTCCGGCCGCGCCGATCCTCGTAAGTCCAGCGACAAGCAAACAGGGGCCCAAGAAAAGCAAATGGGACGCGCATGTTTCGCGTCCCTTCTGCCTTGACTGGCTCGGTTTCGGACTGTGGCCCCGGCTGTGTGGAGTGGAGGGGGAAGCCGGGCCCAGCGCGTTGGGAGCCGAGGTTTAGCTGGTGGCGATGCCGACCACGATGAGGATCGTCAAAACGCTCGCGGCAACCCCGTAAGGAACATACTTGGACATGATAAGACCTCCCTATTGTGGCGGCCGGCGATCCGGTCTCGGGCTTATACGACGCCACCGCCGTTCATCGGTAGTGAAATTTCCACGAATCACGGAAATGGTCAATATCCATTTGAAATTTAGTCGTTTTCTTTGTAAACAAATGTCGCGCAACATTTGTAAACTGGAAAATCCTGTAAAGTTCCAGGCCACGGGGGAGCGCGGATCATGGCCCAGCGGCCGATGTTCGGCCCCAAGGTGCGGCGTCTGCGCCAGGAGCACGGCTACAGCCAGGTGAAGACGGCGACCGAGCTCGGCATCTCGGCCAGCTACCTGAACCTCATCGAGCACAACCAGCGGCCCCTCACCACGTCGTTGCTGCTCAAGCTGGCCAAGCTGTTCGACGTCGACCTGCAGACCTTCTCCGGCGACGACGAGGGGCGGCTGCTCGCCGACCTGGGCGAAGCGGTCCGCGACCCGCTGCTCAAGGACCAGGGACTCACCCGCGAGGATCTGGAGCACCTGGTGGGCAGCGCGCCCCACGTCGCCCGCGCCATCCTCGCGCTCTATGCCGCCTACAACCGGGCCCACGACCGGCTTCAACTGGTCAGCGAGCAGATCTCCGACGACGCACTGCTGTCGGATTCGAGCCACGAGTTGCGCACCCTGCTCACGTCGGTGCGCACGCTTTCAGAGATCCTGCACGGGGACATGGAGCTGACCGACGACGAGCGTCAGCACTTCCGCGGCATCGTCGTCTCGGAAAGCGAGCGCCTGACGGTCCTGCTCGACCGTCTGCTCAGGGCGCGCCCCGACGACCGCACCGCCGCGGTGGCCGATTCGCGCTCCCTGGCCGAGGAGGCGTCCGCCTTCTTCGACAGCCGCGGCCATTACCTTCACGAGTTGGAGACGGCGGCCGCCGACCTGCGCCGGGACCTGGCGGCCGATGCGGACCGCCTGGCCGCGGCCCTGGCCGACCACCTGGAGGTCCGCCACGGTATCGACGTCCATTTGGTGAGCGGCGCGGCGGCCACGGGCGAAGGGCCTGCGGGGGCGCCGGCGGAGACCGTGCGGCTGCCCGAGGCGCTGGACCCCCACGAACGCTGTTTCCGTCTCGCCCAGGAGGTGGCCCGGCGCACCGGCGGCGGCATCCTCGAGCAGACCCTCGATGCCGGCTCGTGGTCGGGCCCGGTGGCGCGCGACCTGGCCCGCGACCTGCTCGCCCGCTATCTCGGCGCCGCGGTGATGATGCCGTACGAGCCCTTCGTGGAGGCGGCGGAGGAGCTGCGTTACGACATCGAGCTGTTGCAGCGCCGTTTCGGTGCCGGGTTCGAGCAGGTGTGCCGGCGCCTGACCACCCTGCGCCGGTCAGGCAGTCAGGGCGTCCCCTTCCACTTCCTGCGCATCGACATTGCCGGCAACGTTCTCGACCGCATCGCCGGGTCGGGCATGCAGGTGCCGCGGTTCGGCGGCGTTTGCCCGCGATGGAACGTGCACACGGCGTTCGCCACCCCGGGCACGATCCAGACCCAACTCGCCCGCATGCCCGACGGCGGCACCTATTTCTGCCTCGCCCGCGCGGTGACCGCCTGGCCCGATGGGTTCCGGGCGCCGCCCTCCCACCGGGCGGTGGGGTTGGGATGCTCGGTCACGTATGCGCCGCGCCTGGTCTATGCCGACGGATGGGCCGTGGAGCGGGCCGACGCCGCGGTGCCGGTGGGGCCCGGCTGCCGGTTGTGCGAGCGCACCGACTGCCGCCAGCGCGCCGTTCCGTCGGTGTTCGCCGCCCTCCCGGACGACGACTGATCGGCACCATCGGCGGACCGGCGATGAAACGCGACGTGATTGACAGCGAGTCCGGCACTGGCAATTCTGCGGCGATGACCGTCACCGTTACCCGAATCTGCCGCTACCCGGTGAAAGGCCTGTCCGCGGAAAGCCTGGAGCGGGCGGACCTGCAACCGGGCGAGGGCATTCCCGAGGACCGCCGCTTCGCCCTCGCCCACGGGACCACCCAGTACGATCCCGATGCGCCGCGCTGGCTGCCCAAGACCAGCTTCCTGATGCTGATGCGCAACGAGCGGCTGGCCGCGCTGGACACCGCCTTCGATGCCGCCACCGGCGTCCTCAGCGTCCAGCGCAACGGCAAGATCGTGGCCCGCGGCGACGTCACCACCGCCGTCGGCCGGGCCATGGTCGAGGACTTCTTCGCCGCCTACATGGCGCGGGAGACCCGGGGCCGCCCCCGCCTGGTCGAAGCGCCGCGCGCCCACCCCTTCTCTGACCACGCCAACCCGGTCCTGTCGGTCATCAACCTGGCTTCGGTGCAGGATCTGGAGCGGGTGGTGGGGGCACCCGTCGATCCCGTCCGCTTCCGCGCCAACCTGTACCTGGAGGGCGCCCCGCCGTGGGCCGAGTTCGGCTGGATCGACCGCGAGATCGACCTCGGCGGGGCCCGCCTGCGCGTCACCGCGCGCATCGACCGCTGTGCCGCCACCAACGTCAACCCGGCCACCGCCGAACGCGACCTGAACGTGCCCAAGGCCCTTCAGCGGGGCTACGGCCACGTGGACATGGGCGTCTATGCCGCCGTCGTCAGTGGGGGGACCGTCGCCGTGGGCGACGGTTTCGAGGCGCCGTCGGCCTGAGCCGACCGGGTGATCAGGTGCCCAGGTCGACCGGCTTCACCGGCTCGGCGTTCGACCGCGGACGGCGCTGACGCGGCGCCTCCGCCGGCTCGGCGACCGGCACCTCGGCCGGAGCTTCCGGCTGCGGCGACGGAGCGGCCACCGACTGCGGGGTCCGTCCCTCGGTCTCGCCTTCGCCCTCGGCCGGGCTGGCGGGGCTGAAGTCCGCAGGCGCCGGTGCGGGACCGAACCGTCCGCCGCGGCCGCCACGGTCGTGGACCGAAGGTTGCCCGCCGCCGGATTCGGGGTTGAGAAGACGGAAATAGTGCTCGGCGTGCTGGAAATAGCCCTCGGCGGCGACGCGATCGCCGGCGGACGTGGCGTCCCGGGCCAATGCCAGGTATCGCTCCAGGACCTGCTGGGCGGTCCCCCGTATCTTGACGTCGGGACCGTTACTCTCGAAGTTCTGGCCGCGGACCGAAGGGTGACGTTTCCCGTTGCCGCGCGAGCGCGCCCGCCTGTTACTGGATCCGTGTTTCATGGCATCCGTACTGTCAAAAGGCTGCAGTTTTGCTTCCCCGCACGCGCGCGGCACCGCCTGGCGATGCAGCCCGCAGGACCGAAACTCCGGGCCACTGCCCGGCATCAGCCGTGGGGGATGGGATGATCAACGCGCCCGATGGTTTTGACGCTTATGGCCTTTTTCGGCCGTCCCGCAGTGCCAAGCTAGTCGGGAAACGCGTGCATTCCAACCCCTTTTTTCCGGTTTTCCACAGGCTTCGCGGACGCAGCGACGCTCGCGACCGCCACGCACCGCGGCAATCCCGATAAATCTTTTTTTATTTCAATGACTTGCATTCCTTGTTGGCGGGCCATGGCGGCGACGGCCTCGGCCTGGCCGGCGCCAACCTCCAGGAATGCCGCGCCGCCGGCCGCCAGCCTGCGGGGCAACAGCGGCACGACAGCGCGGAACGCGTCGAGGCCGTCGATGCCCGCCGCCAGGGCCCGCCGGGGCTCGAATCGGGCTACTTCCGGGGCCAGGCCGTCCAGGTCACCGTCGGCCACGTAGGGCGGATTGGCGACGATCAGGTCGTAGCGGCCACCGACGGCATCCCAGCCCCCTTCGACCAGCCGCGTGCGGTCGCCGAGGCCCAGGGCGTCGGCGTTGGCGAGGGCCACGCCCAGGGCGGCACCGCTGATATCGACCCCCACGCCCCGCGCCCGTGGCAGCTCGCTGAGCAAGGCCAGCAACAGGCATCCGCTGCCGGTGCCCAGGTCGAGCACCGACAGGGGGGCATCCCGGTCGCGAACGTGGGCGAGGGCCGCCTCCACCACGGTCTCGGATTCGGGACGCGGTATCAGGGTATCGCGGGTCACGGCCAGCGACAGACTCCAGAACTCCCGGTGGCCGACGATGTGGGCCAGGGGCTCGCGCCCGGCGCGCCGCGCCACCAGCCGGTCGAGGGCCCGGCGGTCGTCGTCGCGGAGAGGGCGCTCGGGATGGGAGAACACCTCCGCCGGGGTGACGCAGAGCGCCGCCGCCGCCAGCAGGCGGGCGTCGAGGGCCGCCTCGGACACCCCGGCCCCGGCGAGCCGGCGACGGGCGTCGGCCACGGCCGCGCCCACCGAGGCCGCCGCCGTCATGCCAATTCCGCCAGGCGGCTGGCCTCGTCGTCGGCAATCAGGGCGTCGACGAGATCGTCCAGATCGCCGTCCATGACCCGGTCGAGCTTGTGCAGGGTCAGGTTGATGCGGTGGTCGGTGACCCGGCCTTGCGGGAAGTTGTAGGTGCGGATGCGCTCGGAGCGGTCGCCCGAGCCCACTTGGCTCTTGCGCGCCGCCGCCCGCTCGGCGTCGCGCATCAGTCGCTCGCGCTCGTAAAGACGGGCACGCAGCACCCGCAGGGCCTTGGCCTTGTTCTTGTGCTGGGACTTCTCGTCCTGCTGGGAGACCACGATGCCGGTCGGCAGATGGGTGATGCGCACCGCGCTGTCGGTGGTGTTGACCGACTGGCCGCCGGGCCCGCTGGAGCGGAACACGTCGATGCGCAGGTCCTTCTCGTCGACGGTCACGTCCACGTCCTCGGCTTCCGGCATCACCGCCACCGTGGCCGCCGAGGTGTGGATGCGCCCACCCGACTCGGTGACGGGAACGCGCTGCACCCGATGCACCCCGGATTCGAACTTCAGGCGGGCGAACACGCCGCGCCCGGCCACCGAGGCGACGGCCTCCTTGCAGCCGCCGATGCCGGTCTCGTTGAGGTTCATCAGTTCGACCGTCCAGCCCCGGGTTTCGGCATAACGCTGGTACATGCGCAGCAGGCCGGCGGCGAAGAGGGCTGCCTCCTCGCCGCCGGTGCCGGCACGCACCTCGAGGATGGCATTGCGCTCGTCGGCCTCGTCGCGCGGCAGCAGCAGCACCTGCAGGCGGTGCTCCACCTCGGGAATGCGGGCCTTCAGGGCCTGCAGCTCCGCCTCGGCCAGCTCCCGCATCTCGGCATCCGTCTCGGGGTCGGCCAAAAGCTCGGTGAGGTCGTCGGCCTCCCTGCGCGCCTCCCTGAGCTCGGTGATGGTCTCCACCACCGGTGCCATGTCGGCGTACTCCTTGGACAGGCGGGCGAACTCATCGGCTGCCGGGGCGTCGGGCCGGGCCAGCAGGTCCCCCAGCTCGGCGAACCGGGCGACCACCCGTTCCAGATTGCGCTCCAGGGTCACCGGCTGCCGTCCGCCCCGCCGTCATCGTCATCCGGCGGCGGGTTCTCGCGGAACACCTGCCGCAGCAGCTTCTCTGTCGCTTCCCAATCGGCCTTCTCGGTGCCGGCGGCCTCGCTGTCGGCGCCGAGGCCGCGCAGCGCTTCCGAGGGGCCGTGGAGAAGCCGGTTGATCAGCAGTCGGGTGGCCTTGTCGGCGTCGTTGCCGGCCTCCGCCATCACCCCGTCGCGCACTGACTCGAAATGCCGGCGCAGGCGGACCAGAGCCGGCACCGCCGCCCGCTCGGCGCGGTGCTTGAGGAAGCCCGCCACCTCGGCGTCGAGGATCTTCCACGCCGCCCGCGCCTCGCTCTCGCGGGTGGCACGCCCCTCCATGGCGACGCGCTCCAGGTCGTTGAGGTCGTACAGGAAGGCTTTGCCGAGGCCGTCCACGGCCGGGTCGATGTCGCCCGGGATGCCGGTATCGACCAGGAACATGGGCCGATTGCGGCGTTGCTTCAGTGCGTCGGCCACCATGGGGCCGGTGATCGTGTGGCTGCGCGCGCCCAGGGAGGTCAGCACGATGTCGGTCTCGGGGAGCAGGGAGCCCAGGTCGTCGAACTGCGCCACGTGGCAGTCGAGGGTGCGGGCCAGGGTCTCGGCCCGCGTCTCGGTCGGATGGGTGACGCTCAGATGACTGAGGCCGGCATCCAGCATGTCGCGGGCCACCAGCTCGCCCATGTCGCCCGCCCCGATGAGCAGGCCCCGGCAGCGGCTCAGGTCCCCGTGCAGGTCCCGGGCCAGGGCCGCCGCGGCGGCGGCGATGGACACCGGCCGCTGTCCGACCGCCGTCTCGGTGCGTACCCGCTTGGCGCACCCGTAGGCTGCCTGCAGAACGCGCTCCAGCTCGCTGCCCGCGAGGCCGGCCTCGCTGGAGACTCGATGGCTGGTCTTGACCTGGCCCAGCACCTGCGGCTCGCCGATGACCAGGCTGTCGAGGGACGAGGCGACGGCGAAGATGTGGCGCACCGCTTCCTCGTCGCTGAGCACGTAGACCTGGCCGGCGAGGTCGGACGGCCGCAGTTGGGCGTGCTCGGCGAGGACCGCCGCGATGCGCTGGGCCGACGCCTCGTGATCGGACTCGGCGGCCTGGATCTCGACCCGGTCGCAGGTGGACATGACGATGGCCTGGCCGATGCCGGCGTCGTGCAGGCGGCGCAGGAACCCGTCCATGGCGTCGTCCTCGACGAACAGGCGGTCGCGCAGCATCAGGGAGCTGGACCGGTGGTTGGCGCCCACCACCAGGGGACGCGGCCGATTGGTGTCGCCCTCAGCCATGGTCATCCACGTTGTAGCGGGCCAGGTGGGCTTCCAGGCCATCCAGGGCGACGTCCGTCTGGTCCCCGGAATCCAGGTCGCGGACGCGGGCCTGGCCGCGGGCCAGCTCGTCCTCGCCCAACAGGACGGCGGCGCAGGCGTTGATCTTGTTGGCCCGCTTGAGGCGCTTCTTGAGGTTGCCGGAAAACCCCAGGTCCACCGCGAAACCGGCGTGGCGCAACCGCTGGGTCCAGACCAGGGCGTCCATGGCCTGGTCCGCGCCGACCGGGACCACCGCGATGGGCCGGGGTGCCGGCGGCGGCGCGATCAACATGGCCAGGCGTTCGATGCCGGCCGCCCAGCCGGTGCCGGGCGTCGCCGGCCCGCCCATCTGGGCAATGAGGCCGTCGTAGCGTCCCCCCGCCAGCACCGTTCCCTGGGCGCCCAGGGCGTCGGTGGTGAACTCGAAGGCGGTGTGGCAGTAGTAGTCCAGGCCGCGAACCAGATGGGGGTTGCGGCGAAAGGCAACGCCGGCCGCTTCCAGGCCCGCCAGCACGGCGTCGAAGTAGTCCCGCGACTCGGCATTGAGGCTGTCGCCCATCTGCGGTGCCGCGGCCACCACCTCGCGGTCGCGGTCGTCCTTGGAGTCGAGGATGCGGAGGGGGTTGCGATCCAATCTCTCCAGGCTGTCGGGGGACAGCCGGCCCTTGACCTCGGGGGCGCTGAGGTAGGCGACCAGGGTTTCCCGGTAGGCGTCGCGGCTGGCGCCGTCGCCCAGGGTGTTGATCTCGCATACCACCCTGTCGGCCAGGCCCAGGGCATCGATGAGGCCCGCCGCCATGGCGATCACCTCCACGTCGGCCAGGGGCTCGGCAACGCCCAGCAGCTCCACCCCCACCTGGTGGAACTGGCGGCGGCGGCCCAATTGGGAATGCTCGCGCCGGAACATGGGGCCGCTGTAGAACACCTTGAGCGGCAGGTCGTGGTGCAGCCCGTTGGAGATGAAGGCGCGGGCGACGCCGGCCGTGTTCTCGGGGCGCAAGGTGAGGCTGTCACCGCCGCGATCGACGAAGGTGTACATCTCCTTGGTGACGATGTCCGAGGTATCGCCCAGGGTGCGGGCGAACACCTCGGTGAACTCCAGGATCGGCGTCGCCACCTCGGCGTATCCGTAGCGGGCGGCAACCGCGCGGGCCTCCTCCTCGACGCGGCGGTGGGCGCGCTTGACGTCGGGCAGAATGTCATCGGTGCCGCGAACCGGCTGCAAGGTCGACATGGCGGGGGCCGGCTCCGCTACTGGGCGGCGGTGGACGGGGCCGCGGGCTCGGCGGCGGACGGACCGTCATCGCTGTCCGCGGGCCCGCCGTAGCGGCGTTCCACGTAGGCGTCGACCATAGCCTGGAACTCCTCGGCGATGCGCGGCCCGCGCAGGGTGACGGTCTTCTCGCCGTCGACGAACACGGGGGCGGCCGGCTCCTCGCCGGTGCCGGGGAGGCTGATGCCGATGTCGGCGTGCTTGCTTTCGCCGGGGCCGTTGACCACGCAGCCCATGACGGCGACGGTCATCGCCTCGACGCCGGGGTAGAGGCGCCGCCACTGGGGCATGCGGGCCCGCAGGTGGTCCTGGATGCGCGCCGCCAGCTCCTGGAACACGGTGCTGGTGGTGCGCCCGCAGCCGGGGCAGGCGGCGACCAGGGGGGTGAACGACCGCAGCCCCATGGTCTGCAGGATCTCCTGGGCTACCACCACTTCCTGGGTGCGGTCGCCGTCGGGCTCGGGCGTGAGCGAGACGCGGATGGTGTCGCCGATCCCGTTCTGCAGCAGCACCGCCAGGGCGGCGGTGGAGGCGACGATGCCTTTCGATCCCATGCCCGCCTCGGTGAGCCCCAGGTGCAGGGCGTAGTCGCAGCGCTCGGCCAGTTGCGCATAGACGGCGATCAGGCTCTGCACATCGCTGACCTTGCACGACAGCACGATGCGGTCGCGCCCCAGGCCGATCTCCTCGGCGCGGGCGGCGCTCTCCAGGGCCGACACCACCAGGGCCTCGTGCATGACCTGGTCCGCCTCCAGGGGCTCGTCGCGGGCCGCGTTGTCGTCCATCAGACGGGCCAGCAGCTCGGGGTCGAGGCTGCCCCAGTTGACGCCGATGCGCACCGGACGGTCGAAGTGCAGGGCCGTCTCGATCATGGCGGCGAAACGGGCGTCGCGGCGCTCGCCGCGGCCCACGTTGCCGGGGTTGATGCGGTACTTGGCCAGGGCCTCGGCGCACGCAGGGTGGTCGCGAAGCAGCCGGTGGCCGATGAAATGGAAGTCGCCGACCAGGGGCACGTCGATGCCCTGCCGGTCCAGACGCTCGCGGATGCGGGGGACGGCCGCCGCCGCTTCGGCCCGGTCGACGGTGACCCGCACCAACTCGGAGCCCGCCCGCGCCAGGGCGACCGTCTGGGCGACGGTGACCTCGACGTCGGCCGTATCGGTGTTGGTCATGGACTGCACGCCGACGGGGGCGCCGCCGCCGACCACCACGTTGCCGATCCTGACCGGGACGCTGTGGCGCCGTTGGGTGGGCAGGCGAGTCATCGGTTCCAGGGTCCTTTTGGCGAGGGGGCGCCGCCTCTACGGCTTTCCGCCCCCGATTCTTGCCGCATGGAGAACCCGCCGGTCAACGCCGGAATCGGGGTGAATGGCCGGCGGCCCGGTTTATTGCGCCGGCCGGCATGGGTTCACTGCACGACGGCGGTGCCCTCGCGCAGGCGCTCGATGTCGAGGGCGACGCCGCGTCGGACGGCTCCTTCCGGGCCAACCGACGGAACCACTTCGCCGTCGACCAGGATCTCCAGGGCACCGGCATTGCCGGTCAACAGCTTGAGGCCCGGCCGATCGGGCACCCGATAGCTGTCGCCGGCGCGCAGGAGGCGGGTCACCAGGAGCCGGTTGGCGGTGTCGTCGCGCACCTGAATCCAGCTGTCGGACCGGGCGCGGACAAGGATGCGCGAGCCCTCCGCCGTGGATCCGTAGACCCGCCCGCCGCCGACCGCCGCGACCTGGGGGGCCGGCGTCGCGGCAGGCGTTTCGGTCTCCGCTGTCGGCGGTGCCCCGGTGTCGGTCGTCGCCTCGGCGGTCTCCTCTTCGGGTGTCGCGTCGGTCTCCGCCTCCGCCTCCGCCTCGCGCGGCGTCTCCACCGCCTCGTCTGCCGGCGCAGCGGGCGTGGACGGCGTCGCCGTGGGCTCGTTTTCCTCGGCCACCGCTGCGTCCGTCGTCTCCGTGTCCGGTACGGGTGTATCCGTAGCCGCCGCGTCCGGCTCGGGGGCCGGCTGCGTGTCGGCTTGGGTGTCCGGCGCCGGTAGCGTCTCCGCCGCCGGCTCGGAATCGCCGTCGGGTTCCGTCATCGCCGTCTGCGGGGGCGGTGCGTCGCGGTCGGCGGGAGCCTGTGTCTCGGCGGCCATGGGCCCGGCGTCGCCGGCATCCTGCGCCTGCGGGGGCGTCCCCTCGACCGGGGCCTCCCCGGCAGCCGCATCGTCGGGGGCGATTTCATCGGCCGGTGCGGCCTGGGCCGGTGACGCGGGTCCGCTGTCCGCCGGTTGGTCCGGATCGCCGGTTCGGCCGGCGGCGTCCTCGGGGGGCGGCTCGTCGTCGGGCAACAGGGACGCGAGACGTTCGGGCAGGGGGGATACGAGGTCGGCGATGAACCCGTCGCGGGCCGTGGAGACGTACCAGATGCCATAGGCGACCACCGCGAGGATGATGCCGAGGAACAGGATGGCGCCGCCGGGTATGCCCGATTCCGGTTGCGGCGACAGGAAACGCAGCTCGGCGGCGCCGTTGACGTCGGCCGCTTCGGCCTTGAACCGGCGCACCACCTCCTCGGCGTCGAGCCCCAGATGCTCGGCATAAGTGCGCACGAAACCCACGGCATAGGCCGGCCCCGGCAGGTCGGCGAAGCGCCCGTCCTCGATGGCATCCAGGAAGGCGGCGCGGATGCGCAGGGTGCGCGCCACGTCGCGCAGGTCCTCCCCACAGCGCAGTCGGGAGGCGCGCAAAAGGGCCCCCACCCCGAGCCCATTCACCGATCCGGGATTTTCGTCGATATTCCGAGGACTCTGGTCCGGGCCGGTCACTATTCCTGGCAGCCCCCCGTCGTCACGAACAATCGGCCATGCAAACGATCAGCTAATTCCGCTCCCGTAGTTCGACAAGGCCGGCTCATTACTTAGCGATTACGGTCGCGCGATGGCACAATACGAATCGACCTCTTCCGGGCTATCTTGCCGCAATATTGGCAAAATTCAAGACATAAACGCCGTGACACTAAACCGTAACACCATGATCTTGCGCGAAAGACCTCAGCTTTTCACGCACGGTATGCTGTTTGACGCCGTAAAGTGACGTCATGTATTTCTCCAGCGTCCCGACGGTCAGACTGCGGACCATGGTCTTGACCGGTCCGATCGCACGGGGCGCCATGGAGATGTCGCGGAAGCCCGCGCCGATGAGGGCCATGGCCTCCAGGGGACGCCCTGCCATCTCGCCGCACAGGCTGACCGGGACCCCGGCCGCGCGGCACTGCTCGACCACCGAGCGCAGGACGGACAGGACGACCGGCGACAGCACGTCGTACTGGGCGGCGATGCGGCGGTTGCCGCGGTCGCTGGCGAACAGGAACTGGAACAGATCGTTGCTGCCCACCGAGACGAAGTCCGCCAGGTCCAGCAGCGCCGGGAGCTGAAACACCAGGGCCGGCACCTCCAGCATGGCGCCGACCAGCACGGTCTCCGGCACCGGGCGGCCATGGCCGCTTTCGCGCGCCAGCTCCTTGTCGAGCAGGGTGCGCGCATAGGTGAATTCCTCGATCTTGGCGACCATGGGGAACATGACGCGCAATTCCCGCCCGACCGAGGCGCGGATCAGGGCGCGGAACTGCTGGCGCAGCATGGCCGGGCGGTCGAGGCCGATGCGGATGGCCCGCCACCCCATGGACGGGTTCTCCTCCTCCAGGTCGTCCCAGTAGGGCAGCAGCTTGTCGCCGCCGATGTCGAGGGTGCGGAACACCACCGGCCGGTCGCCCACCTGCTCGTACACCTTGGCATAAAACCGTTCCTGGCTGGTCACGTCGGGGAACTCGGAGCGCACCATGAACGGGATCTCGGTGCGGTACAGGCCGACGCCTTCGGCCCCGGTCTCCTCCAGGTGCTGAAGGTCAACCAGAAGGCCGGCGTTCAGGCGCAGACTCACCTGGTGGCCGTCGATGGAGCAGGCCGGAACGTCGCGCAGGCTGGCGTAGGCGGCCTCGCGCTCGCGGTGCAGGCGCAGGTTCTCGACGAACGCATGGCGGACGTCCTCGCCGGGGCGGACGAACACCTGTCCGTTGTCGGCATCGACGATCACCAGATCGCCGCCTTCCACCCGCCGCAGGATGTCCTTGGCATGGCCGATCACCGGAATATCGAGGGCCTTGGCCACGATGGCCACGTGGGCGGTGGACGACCCCTCCTCGAGCACCAGCCCACGCACCCGCTGCCGCGGGTAGTCGAGAAGCTGGGCCGGCCCCATGGACCGGGCGATGAGGACCACGTCCTCGTCCTCGTCCGCCTCCGGCTGCGCCGCCGGCTCCTCGACCGCCTGGAGGTGTTGCATCAGGCGGTCGGCCAGGTCCTCGAGATCGTGCACGCGCTCGCGCAGGTAGGGGTCGGCGACGTCGTCCATGCGGACGCGGATCTCATTGTGCACCTTCTGCACGGCGGCCTCGGCGGTGAGGCCGCCGGCCACCGCCTCGCCGATGCGCCTCAGCCAGCCCACGTCTTGGGCGATCATGCGGTAGGTCTCCAGCACCTCGCGATGCTCGCCGCCGCCCAGATCATTGCTTTCCAGGAGGTGGTCCAGCGCCCCGTGCATGTCGGCCACCGCGGTGCGCAGGCGCTCGTGCTCCTGCGTCACATCGTCGGCCACCAGCTTGGGAATGCGGAACCGGGGCTGATGGATCAGTGCCGCGCCGAGGCCGATGCCGGAATTGAACACGATCCCTTCGATCCGGGTCGGCAGCAGGGCATTGCCCTCCACCGCTGCGAGCTCGTCGCGCGCCACCAGTTGGCCCGGCGCCACCATCTCGGCGAGCACCATGGCGACGGTCTCCAGGATCTCGATCTCCTCCTCCGAGTGCTCGCGGGCGGCCCGGTTCTGCACCGCCACCACGCCGAGAACGCGGCCGTTGCGCAGGATGGGAACGCCCATCAGCGAGTGGTACTCCTCCTCGCCGGTCTCCGGGCGGTAGGCGAACCGGGGATGGCGCTGGGCGTCGGCCAGGCTGATGGGCCGGGCCTGGGCGGCGATGGTGCCGATCAGGCCCTCGCCGACCCGCAGGCGGGTCTGGTGGACCGCCGAGGCGCGCAGGCCCTCGGTGGCGAACAGCTCGAGCACGTCGCCGGCGCGGCGGATGTAGACGGAGCACACGTCGTCGACCATGTCCTCGGCAATGACGCGGACGATCCGGTTGAGGCGTTCCTGGGCCTCCCCGCCGCCGGCCATGACGTCGCGGATGCGCGCCAGCAGCCGGCGCAGCAGCAGGGATGTCTGGGCCTGCTCCATGGTCAGGGCCCCTCTGGGCTCTCCCGCGCCACCAGCACGTCCAGGGCCTGGTCGATCAGCTCCTCGACCACCTCCCGGGTCGGCTGCTCCCGGGTCACCATGCCGACGCTCTGGCCGGCCATGAGGGAGCCGTTCTCCACGTCGCCGTCGAGCACCGCCCGCTTCAACGCCCCGGCCCAGAAGTGCTCGATCTCGAGCTGGGCCTCCTTGTGGCTCATTTCGCCGCGGCGGTAGCGTGCGGCGACGTCGCGCTGGGTCTCCATGAACTCCTGGGTGCCCCGGTTGACCAGGGCCCGCACCGGGATCACCGGGAATTCGGGATCGAGCTGCACGGTGGGCACGGCGTCCCGTGCCGCGGCGCGGATGAAAGCCTCCTTGAAGTCGGGGTGGGCAACGCTCTCGGTGGTGCACACAAAGCGGGTGCCCAACTGGCATCCGGCCGCCCCCATCTCCAGGTACGACAGGATGACCTCGCCGCGTCCGATGCCGCCGGCGACGAATATCGGGACGTCGCGCACCTCCGGCAGGATCTCCTGGGCCAGGACGCTGGTCGTCACCGGCCCGATATGGCCGCCGGCCTCGGCGCCCTCGATGATCAGGGCGTCCACCCCGTTGCGCACCAGGCGCTTGGCCAGCACCAGGGCGGGGGCGAAGCACAGCACCTTGGCTCCGGCGTCCTTGATGCGGCGGATCGCCGCCGCCGGCGGCACGCCGCCGGCCAGCACCACGTGACCGACCCCGCGGTCGATGCAGGCGTCGATGAGGCCGTCCAGCTCGGGATGCATGGTGATCAGGTTGACCCCGAACGGCTTGTCGGTGAGATCGAAGGTGGCGGCGATCTCGTCGCTCAGCAGGTCCGGGTTGAGCGAGCCGCAGGCGATGACGCCGAAGCCGCCGGCATTGGAAATGGCCGCCACCAGGTTGCGTTCCGACACCCACGACATGGCGCCGCCGAGAATGGCGTAGCGGCTGCCCAGCAGCTCGCGCCCCCGCTGCCACAGGCGTTCCAGG
Source organism: Rhodospirillales bacterium (assembly GCA_028277795.1). Classification (GTDB taxonomy): domain Bacteria; phylum Pseudomonadota; class Alphaproteobacteria; order Rhodospirillales; family JANQFP01; genus JANQFP01. The sequence continues at coordinate 20,552 of JANQFP010000163.1, read as the reverse complement.
CGGCGCTCGGCCCGCTGGCGCGCGTCGGCGGCCGGCGCAGCCACGGGGGGCGCCGCGGTGACCGCGTCAGTCCGCATCGAGACCGTACGCTCCGTGGAGCGCGCGTAGGGCCAGCTCGGTGTATTCCTCGTCGATCAGCACGCTGACCTTGATCTCGGACGTGGAGATGACCTGGATGTTGATGCCGCGATCGGCCAGGGCCTTGAACATGCTCTGGGCGACGCCGGCGTGGCTGCGCATGCCGACGCCGATGACCGAAACCTTGACCACATCGGACGCCGACAGCAGGTCGCCGAATCCCAGATGGTCCCGGTTCTTCTCCAGGACGTCGACGGCGCGCTGGAGGTCGCGTCGGGTCACGGTGAACGTGATGTCGGTGGTCTTCTCGTCGGCGGCGACGTTCTGGACGATCATGTCCACGTTGATGTCGGCCTCGGCCAGCGGCCCGAAAACGGCGGCGGCGACTCCGGGCCGGTCGGCCACGCGGGTCAACGTCACCTTGGCTTCGTCGCGGCTGTAGGCGATGCCGCTGACCAGCACCTGTTCCATGATCTCTTCCTCGCCAACCACCAGGGTGCCCGGGGAGTTGTTGAAACTCGACAGGACCTGAAGGCGCACCCCCTCCTTCATGGCCAGTTCCACCGCCCGGGTTTGCAGGACCTTGGCGCCGAGCGACGCCATCTCGAGCATTTCTTCGTAGGTGATTTTATCCAGCTTCCGGGCCCTGGCAACGATCCGCGGATCGCTGGTGTAGACGCCGTCCACATCGGTGTAGATGTCGCAGCGCTCGGCCCCCGTGGCCGCGGCCAGGGCCACCGCCGTGGTGTCGGAGCCGCCGCGGCCCAGGGTGGTGATGCGGCCGCCGCTGCCGATGCCCTGGAAGCCGGCCACCACCGCCACCTCGCCGCTGCTCAGCCGGCGGTCCAGTTCGTCCATGCCGACCCCGGTGATGCGGGCCCGGCCGTGGACGTCGTCGGTGTTGAGGGGGATCTGCCACCCCATCCAGGAGCGGGCGGGCACGCCGAGGTCCTGCAGGGCCATGGCCATGAGGCCGGCGCTCGCCTGCTCCCCGGTCGAGACGATGACGTCGTATTCGCGGGCGTCGTACATGGCGCTCACGGAGTCGGCCAGCTCCACCAGTTGATTGGTCACGCCGGCCATGGCCGACACCACCACCGCCACCTGATGGCCGGCGTCCACCTCCCGCTTGACGCGGCCGGCCGCCGCCCGGATCAAATCCAGGTCCGCCACCGAGGTGCCGCCGAACTTCTGAACCAGACGAGTCATCGCCCCGACTCCGCATCGCCGTGCCCGCGGCCGCGGCAGCCGCTCGATGACGCCGCCCGAAGGTGGAGGCGGCGCGCTCAGGTTTCCGGAATCGAGGCGGAGAGCCGGTTGCGGCGCGACGGGCGCGTATACATACTCCAAGTCCTCGGAGTCGGGCAAGCCGGCTCCACACGCATATTCGGAGACCACCATGGCCGACGCCGCCGCCCGCAAACGGAGACCGTCCCGGGGAACCGCCTCGGCCGAGGAGATCGCCCGCTTCGGCGCCATGGCCGAGGCGTGGTGGGACCCGGACGGCGACTTCAAGCCCCTGCACGAGCTCAACCCGACGCGGCTCCGTTTCATCCGCGACGGCGTGGCCGGGCACTTCGCCCGCGACCCGCTGGCCGATTCGCCGCTCGCCGGGCTTTCGGTCATCGACATCGGGTGCGGCGGCGGTCTGCTCAGCGAGCCGCTGCGCCGCCTCGGCGCCGTAGTGACCGGCATCGACGCCTCCGACAAGGCCATCGCCGCGGCCCGGCTGCACGCCGAGCAGGGGGGCTTGGACATCGACTACCGCTGCGTGCTGCCCGAGGACCTGTCCGCCGAGTTCCCGGGGGGCGGGTTCGACGCCGTCCTCAACATGGAGGTCGTCGAGCACGTCGCCGATCTGGAGGCGTTCTTCGCCGCCTGCTGCGGGCTGGTGCGGCCCGGCGGCGTGATGGTGGTCTCGACCATCAACCGCACCCTGAAGGCGCTGGCGCTGGCCAAGATCGGCGCCGAATACGTGCTGCGCTGGCTGCCCGCCGGGACCCACGACTGGCGCAAGTTCGTCCGCCCGTCGGAGCTGACCGGCAGCCTGCGCCGCCACGGCATGACCGTGACCACCTTGCGCGGCATGACCTACGTGCCCATGGGCGGCCGGTGGTCCCTTACCCGCGACCTGGACGTCAACTACCTGGCCCTGGCCGTCAAGGCCGACGGTCCGGGTTAGGGCAGTTCACGACTGCGGGGCCCGACGCGGTCCTTCCCCGGTTTCGTCCGGTGTTTGTGATTGGCAGAAACCCGGAAATGAATTCGTTTTAACAAAGCCCGTCGGCCACTCGACTATCAGCCGCCTATCAACGGCTGTCTTCAATCGTTTCAACCATGCTATTGTGTGTTTCTATGACGAGTTGCATTTCGGCCGAGCCTGGCGTCAGGGGAGGGGCCGTGCGGTAATGGCGTTGTTCGGCAGAGGGGTGCCCCGGTTCCGTGGCGGCCCGCTCCAGGACCCCAAGTGGGCGCGGTCGGACCGCGGCGGCTTCCATCGCCTGGTCCACCTGGACCCGGAGCAGGAGGGGCTGGCCGGGGTCAGCGGCGTCTACGTGGTGTGGCACGCCGGGATTCGCCCCGCCTGGGTATTCGTCGGCCGCAGCAAGAACCTGGCGCGGGCCTTCCACGACCTCGGCACCAACCGCGACATCATGAGCTACGAGGTGCACGGAGGCCTGTTCGTGAGCTGGGCGTTGATCCGCCACGACTACCAGGACGGTGTTGTGCGCTTCCTCACCGACACCATGAACCCGCTGGTGGCCAATCCGGCTGCACCGGGCGACGAGGTGGACCCCATACCGGTAGCCTCCCCCGGCGGTGCGGGGACGGCCGCCCCGTAAGTCGTGGCGCCTTAAGCGGCTTCCCGCGCGCTCGCCTCGATCACGTCGAGGATCTCACGCACGATGGTGTTGAGGTCGAAGTCCTTGGGCGTGTAGACGCGGGCGACGCCGGCCTGACGCAGGGTCTCGGCGTCGTCGGGCGGGATGATGCCGCCCACCACCACCGGCACGTCCCCCAGGTCGGCGGCGCGCATGCGCTCCATGACCTCGGTCACCAGCGGCACGTGGGAGCCCGACAGGATGCTCAGGCCCACCACGTGCACCCCCTCCTCGAGGGCTGCCTGGACGATCTGCTCGGGCGTCAGGCGGATGCCTTCGTAGACCACCTCGAAGCCGGCATCGCGGGCGCGCACGGCGATCTGTTCGGCGCCGTTGGAGTGGCCGTCCAGGCCCGGTTTGCCGACCAGCATCTTGAGCCGGCGGCCGAGGCGGTCGGAGAGCTGCTCGGCGGCGCCGCGCACGGCGGCCAGGTCCTCGCCGCTGCCGGCGGTGACCGCCTGGCCGACTCCGGTGGGGGCCCGGTACTCGCCGAAGATGTCGCGCAAGGTGCCGCCCCATTCGCCGGTGGTCACCCCGGCGTGGGCGCAGGCGATGGACGGCTCCATGATGTTGCGCCCCTCGGTGGCGGCGGCGCGCAGGTCGGTGAGCGCCGCCTCCACCTTGGCGGAATCTCGGCTCTCACGCCAGGCATTGAGGGATTCGATCTGCCGCGCCTCGACGGCGGCGTCGATGGTGATGATGCTGCCCTCGCCGGCGGTCAGCGGCGACGGCTCGGCTTCGGTGAACTTGTTGACGCCGATTACCACCTGCTCACCCGACTCGATGGCGGCCAGACGGCGGGCGTTGGACTCGACCAGCCGCTGCTTCATGTAGCTCGATTCCACCGCCGCCACGCCGCCGCCGACGGCGAGGATGCGGTTCAGCTCCTCGCGGGCCTCGTACTTGAGCTCCTCCACCTTCTCGGCGATGGCGCGGGAGCCGTCGAAGATGTCGCCGTACTCCAAGAGGTCGGTCTCGTAGGCGACGATCTGCTGCAGCCTCAGCGACCACTGCTGGTCCCAAGGCCGCGGCAGGCCCAGGGCCTCGTTCCAGGCCGGCAGCTGCACGGCGCGGGCACGGGCGTCCTTGGACAGCACCACGGCCAGCATCTCCAGCAGGATGCGGTAGACGTTATTCTCCGGCTGCGGCTCGGTGAGGCCCAGGGAGTTCACCTGCACGCCGTAGCGGAAGCGCCGGAACTTGGGGTCGTCGACCCCGTAGCGCTCGGCGATCAGCTCGTCCCACAGCTCGGTGAAGGCCCGCATCTTGCACATCTCGGTGATGAAGCGGATGCCGGCGTTGACGAAGAAGCTGATGCGGCCGGTCACCTTGGGGAAGTCCTCGGGCGGCACCTGGCCGCCGTCGCGCACCGTGTCCAGCACCGCCAGCGCCGTGGCCAGGGCGAAGGCCAGCTCCTGGACCGGCGTCGCGCCCGCCTCCTGCAGGTGGTAGGAGCAGACGTTGATGGGGTTCCACTTGGGGATCTCGCGGTAGGTGAACGAGATCACGTCGGACGTGAGCCGCATGGACGGTCCCGGCGGGAAGATGTAGGTGCCGCGGGACAGGTATTCCTTGACGATGTCGTTCTGGGTGGTGCCGCTGAGCTCGGCCCGCGACGCGCCCTGGCGCTCGCCCGCCGCGATGTAGAGCGACAGCAGCCACGCCGCCGGCGCGTTGATGGTCATCGACGTGTTCATCTTGGCGATGGGGATGCCCTCGAACAGGGTCTCCATGTCGCCCAGATGGCAGATGGGCACGCCCACCTTGCCGACCTCGCCGCGGGCCAGCACGTGGTCGGAATCGTAGCCGGTCTGGGTGGGCAGGTCGAAGGCGATGGACAGCCCGGTCTGGCCCCGTGCCAGGTTCTTGCGATAGAGCGCGTTGGACTCCTTGGCCGACGCATAGCCGGAGTAGGTGCGGATCAACCACGGTTTGTCGCGTGTCGGCGCCGCCGGCTGTGCCGCAGTCCCTTTGGTCTCGTCCATCACCATCCTCCTCGGAGCGTCCGCCCTGTTCGCAACTGCGGAACGCCGCGCAAATCCTGAGATTTCCGTTGCAAAAGCCCGCCACTTTACCAAATTGTGCATTGCGAAGAAACCCGCAAGGGGCTTATACAATTTGCCAGCCAAGTCAACCGCAGCGACAGATGCCGGCGCCCCGCGCGGTGCGACGGGCGCCGCATGTCGCGGGATCCGAGACCGGGTCCGAGGCTCCCCCGGCGGCGCCGCCGGGGTCGAGGGCCGGACCCCGAACCATGGAAGGACACGTCCCATGACCGCCGCCAGCGACCTCATCGTTCCCGACCTGCTGTCCGCCTGTGCCGACGCCGTGCGGGCCGCCGACACCCTTTTCGACACCGCCCGCAACGGGGTTTCGGCCAAGGTCATGGGCGACGGCAGGATCGACGGCAAGGCGTTGGAGGCCGAGCAGTTCGCCGTCCACGGCTTTGCCTGGTTCGCCACCTATGTGGAGGGCCTGCGCCAGATGCACGGGTGGGGCGAGCGCCTCCAGGCGGCCGGCAAGCTCGGCGAGCTGGAGCAACTGATGCTGCAGTCGGCGTTCGGCGAATACCTGTCGCAGCTGGTCGGCGGCATCGCCATGAGCCAGGTGGAGGTGGTGCGCCCCGACGACCTGGGCATCGACAGCCAAGCGGTGCACGATTTCCACACCGATGCCGTCAAGGCCCTGCGCGCCTCCGGCAATACGGGGGCCGTGCGCCGGCGCATCGCCGAGCTCATCGAGGACGCCGCGGCCACCGGCAATTACGGCGATCCGGCGCTGGAGGACGAGACCCTGGAGCTGATCCGAGACCAGTTCCGCAAGGTGGCCGAGGATTACATGGAGCCGGCCCACGACTGGCACCTGAAGGACGAGCTGATCCACATGGACGTGGTCGACCAGATCGCCGAGCTGGGCGTGTTCGGGCTCACCATCCCCGAGGAATACGGCGGGCTGGGCATGGGCAAGACCGCCATGTGCGTGGTCACCGAGGAGCTGTCGCGGGGCTACATCGGGCTCGGCTCCCTGGGCACCCGCTCGGAGATCGCCGGCGAGCTGATCCGCCTTGGCGGCACCGAGGAGCAGAAGCAGAAGTGGCTGCCCAAGCTGGCCTCGGGCGAGGTCCTGCCCACGGCCGTGTTCACCGAGCCCAACAACGGCTCCGACCTGGGCGGCCTGCGCACCCGCGCCGTGCTCGAAGGGGACGTCTACAAGGTGACCGGCAACAAGACCTGGATCACCCACGCCGCGCGCACCGACATCATGACCCTGCTCGCCCGCACCGACCCCAACGAGCAGGGCTACAAGGGCCTGAGCATGTTCATCGCCGAGAAGCAGCGGGGCAGCGACGAGAACCCCTTCCCCTCGGAAGGCATGACCGGCGGCGAGATCGAGGTGCTGGGCTATCGCGGCATGAAGGAGTACGAGCTCGCCTTCGACGGTTTCGAGGTCAAGGCCGAGAACCTGCTCGGTGAGAAGGAGGGCGACGGCTTCAAGCAGCTCATGGAGACCTTCGAATCGGCCCGCATCCAGACCGCGGCGCGGGCCGTCGGCGTCGCCCAGAGCGCCCTCGAGATCGGCCACCGCTACGCCCTGGAGCGCGTCCAGTTCGGCAAGCCCCTCTACGCCTTCCCGCGGGTGTCGGGCAAGCTCGTGTGGATGGCCGTGGAGACCATGATCGCCCGCCAGATCACCTACTTCTCGGCGCGCGAGAAGGACGAGGACATCCGCTGCGACATCGAGGCCGGCATGGCCAAGCTTCTGGCCGCCCGCGTCGCCTGGTCCAACGCCGACAACGCGCTGCAGATCCACGGCGGCAACGGCTACGCCCTCGAATACCCGATCTCGCGGGTCTTGTGCGACGCCCGCATCCTCAACATCTTCGAGGGGGCGGCCGAGATCCAGGCCCAGGTGGTGGCCCGCGGCCTGCTGACCCGCCGCAACTGAGGACCGAGAGCCCGCCATGGTGACCCTGACCAAGATCTACACCCGCGGCGGCGACAAGGGCGAGACGTCGCTCGGCGACGGCACCCGGGTGGCCAAGCACGCCCTGCGGGTGGCGGCCTACGGCACCGTGGACGAGACCAACGGGGTCATCGGCTTGGCCCGGCTGCACACGTCGGGCGACGCCGACGCCATGCTGGGGCGGGTGCAGAACGACCTGTTCGACCTGGGCGCGGACCTGTGCACCCCCGAGACGGGGCGCAAGGCGGAAGGCGCGTTGCGCATCGTCGACGCCCAGGTGGACCGCCTGGAGGCCGAGATCGACGCCCTCAACGCCGAGCTGGAGCCGCTGACGTCCTTCGTCCTGCCCGGCGGCACGCCGGCGTCGGCCTACCTGCACCTGGCCCGCACGGTGGCCCGGCGGGCCGAACGCATGATGACCGAACTGGCGGCGATCGAGCCGGTGAATGCCGCCGCGGTCCGGTACATGAACCGCCTGTCGGACCACTTGTTCGTCCTCGCCCGCCACCTCAACGACCGCGGCCGGGGCGACGTCCTGTGGCAGCCCGGCGGCACCCGCGACGGCGGCTGACCGTCGTTACAACTCGATTTGGCGGGGTCGGGAACGGCGACGTCAGCCGCGGGGCTGCTCCGTCACAATCCGAAGGTTTCGCGGGTCCGGTCCCGCCGCCCACGGCGCCCGGAGGCCTCCTGCCGGGCCAGGACCGCGCGCCGTTTCTCCACCCGGCGCAGGATCGTTCGCCGCAGGTTGTTGTCGGCCGACATCCACACGGTGATCTCGTGTCCCGTGCGCAGGCAGCCCACGCACAAGCCGGTGCGCGGATCGATGTCGCAGATATTGATACACGGCGACGGAACGGGCGACGACGCATTCATCAGGCTGGGCTCCGGACACATACACGGGGGCCGCGGTTGTCCGCGGCCTATCCCTCAGTTGGGGCTGCCGCCTTGGCATATCAACCCCGGGGCGTATCCTGCGGGGTCACGGCCGACGGTTAGAGCAATATCCGATCAAACGGAATCGTTTGTTCGGATTTACTTGCTCTAGAAATCAATGAGTTAGAGCACGGCCGTTCGATCAAATCGAGTCGATTTGATCGAACCGTGCTCTAGGCATCAGGCCGCCGTCGGCCGCGCTGCGACGATCCGCCCGGCGATGTCGCGGGCCAGGTCGGCCAACCCGGTCCGCCGAAGCCACTCGGCGCGGTCGCTGTCGGCGGCGGGAGCCGGCAGGAAGGGCGCGTAATAGGCCTGGAACACCCATTCCCGGGCGTCGGCGTCATGGAAGTTGTAGCCGACCTCGTCGGTCGCCGCGTCCTCTTCTCCGACCAGCCGGGCGCGGGCGCGACGGTCCGCCTCGACGCCGGCCACGTCGGCGGCGATCCGGCCGTCGTTGACGCCGGCGATGTACCACGAGAGGGCGCGCCGCGCCCGCGGGTCCGGCGTGATGTTGCCGGCGCCCCGGCATTCGCAGAGCGTCAGCGCCCCGTCGTCATCGGGGACCAGCATGGCGGTGACCAACGGGAAGCCGGCCGGCGCGCGCACGGAGACCGCGTGCATGGCCCGGTACCCGAGGCGCACGGCGAAGCGGATGATGCAGTGCTCCATGGCCCGGCTTTCCTCGGCCAGGGCCTGCGCACCCGCCAGCGGCACGATGCACAGGCCATTGGGCGCCTCGACCCCGCCACTCAGGGGCTTCCAGCGCGGCAGCCGGCGGAGCAGCCCGTCCAGGTCCCGGCTCTGCGCCTTGGGATGGGCCAGCGGGTTGTCGGTGTACTTGGAGCGTGACCACACGGTTTCGGCCACGGCGCGCAGGCCCTTGCCGGCGAACAGCAGTCGGCCGAGCATCCGTCGCACCGCATCGGACGGGGTCAACCGGTCGCCGATCTGGTCTTTCGGCAGCACAACGCCGTGCCGGCGGAGGACACGGAAGATCTCGGGGCCGACCACGTCGCAATACAACTCGTTCACGAAGTCCTCCACCTCGGAGGCGAGCCCGTCGGCCGCGTCGCATTGGTCTTGCCACCGCCCACGGAAACCTTTGAGAAGGTCCGTGCGGGAGAGGCCGAATTCATTCCCCAGCCGATGGACGACGGTTTGCACCTCCAGGAACGCCGTCCAACCGTCGAAGTCGCGCGGCAGCCAGTTGGGCGGCGTCGCGTCGATGAACTCCAGCAACTTTGGCAAGCGCAGACCCCAGCGCGCCTGGGCCCGCGCCAAGTCGGATCGGCGCAGGGCGCGCACAGTTGCCGGCCGCGTGCCGTGGACGCGCGCGATGGCCGCCGCCAGCGGGGCACCGGCGTCGATGGTATCGGCGAAACGGCAGATGCCGCCGCGCAGCACCGGGTATACCCCGAGCGCTTGACGGCGCCGCACTTGGCGCTCGCCATCGCCTCCGGCGCGCAGGAAGTCCCGCACGTCGGGCCTGGTCTCGTAACCGAACAGGGGCAGTTCGAGCTGCATCCTGCGACCCTCCATGGGCCGGCTCCCGGCCCAAAGAAAAACCCTTCCGAACCGTGGGGCCGGAAGGGTGGTCGTCGGATGACCGGCAGCGTCGTCCACGCTGCCACTACACCGCGCGCCTTCCGCGCCCACGGGCGGACCCGCCCGTCGGGCGGACCGTCTGCGTGTTAGGATTCTCGTCGAACAACAAGGGTGTGACCCTCCGTTCACTTGAGACCGCTCCGCCAATGAAATGACCCTCCGGGCCATTTCATGCGAAGGCGGTGGCGCTCAGCGCCGCGCGGGCTTTCCGGCGCGCCATGACGGCGCTTCGCGAGTCGGTTCAAGGGCACGCCGGTATGAGACGGACGCGGACCCGTCTCCGGTCATCTCCCGGGGCACTAGAGCACGGTTCAATCAGATCGACCCGATCTGATTGAACGGTCGTGCTCTAACTTGTTGATTTCTAGAGCAAGTAAATCCGACCAAACGATTCCGTTTGATCGGATATTGCTCTAGCCGCAACCGTCGCAGCACCCCGCCAAGGGCGGCGTTTCTATGCTCGGTCCGGCGGGATGTCAATCCCCCAGGTTGATGGTCTCGGCGACGATGAACCGGGGGCGGGCCCGCACGTCCTTGAAGATGCGGGTGACATAGATTCCGACCGTGCCGACGGCGGCGAGCATCGATGCCCACAGGAACAGAAGGAAGACGACCCACGCCGCGGCGCCCACCGTCGCGCCGAGGAGGCCGGCGATGCCCAGTCCGGCCAGTCCGGCCAAGGCCAACATCGAGGCCACGAGTCCGAAGATCAGGATGGCGAACACCGGCACGACGGAGAACGAGGTGAGCCCGTTGATGAAGGTGCGCGCAGGGTTCAGGCTGCGCAGCACCGGGAAGTGGCCCTGCCCGGCGGCGCGGCCTCCGCGCTCGTAGTAGACCGGCTCCTGGCGAAAGCCGATCCAGCGGGTCAGTCCCCGCAGGTAGGGGTCGGATTCGCGGAAGGCCAGCAGATGGTCCCGGGCCCGCCGGCCGAGCAGCCGGAAGTCGCCGGCATTGACCGGCTGGTCCACTTCCGACAGAGCGGCGATGACCCGGTAGGCCTGCCTTGTCAGCCACATCTTGGCCGGGTTCTCGTTGGCTCGCCGGGAACGGATGGTGTAGACCACCTCGGCCCCGTCCCGCCACTTGCCCAGCATCTCAGGAACCACCTCCGGCGGGTCCTGGAGGTCGGTATCCATGTAGACGACGGCGTCGCCGCCCGCCCGCTCCATGCCCGCGAGGACGCATTCGAACACGCCGAAGCGCCGCGACATGGTGATGACCTTGATGTGCGGGTCTGCGGCTGCGTGCTCGCGCAGGATGTCCAGGGACCGGTCCGTCGAATCGTCGTTGACGAAGATGAGCTCGTGGTCTTCCGGTTCGGCGGTGAGCACCGCGGTGAGACGCCGGATCAACTCCGGCAGCACCGCTTCCTCGTTGCGGAAGGACAGGACGACGGAGATCAGTCCGGGAGAGCGGGACTCGGGCGGGGACGGCATGGCGTGCCCTTACCCGCCGCGGTCCACCCTGTCAAGGCGAGCCGGTGCAGTGGGCGAAGACATCGAATCCGATGCCGTCCCGCCCGATCGTATGTCCCGGCCGGCCGGTGTAGCATGACTTCGAGGGTTGTCTTGGCGCGCCGATAAGACCAGGTATGGGTCTGCGGTCGCGAGTTCCGCCGCACAGCCCGCACGCGCGTTGATGGGATTTCGTGTGAGATGATGAGATCAGCCTGCCTTCGGTCCCTGGCCGTGGTCGCCCTGATCTCGGTCGCGGTCGGCGGCTGCGACCAGGCGACCTCCGGCAACGCGTCGGCGCGCGCGCGGCCGCCACCGCCCGTGGACGTTGCGACACCGCTGGTCAAGGAGGTCACCGAGTGGGACACGTTCACCGGCCGCTTCGAGGCGGTGGAGCATATCGAGCTCCGGGCACGCGTCTCCGGGTATCTCCAGGCGGTGCATTTCGTCGACGGCCAGATGGTGAACAAGGGCGATCTGCTGTTCACCATCGATCCTCGTCCGTTCGAGGCCGAAGTGGCCCGGACTCGCGCCGAGGTGCAACGGGCACAGGCGCATCTGGGGCGTGCCGTCAAGGATCTGGCGCGCGCCGAGAAGCTGGTCCGCTCGTCGACGGTCAGCCAAGAGCGGGTCGACGACCGCCGTGCCGACAAGCTGGCGGCCGAGGCCGAGGTCGCGGCGGCCCAGGCGGTCCTGCGCGCCGCCCAGCTCGATCTCCAGTTCACGCGCATCGCGGCGCCGGTGTCGGGCCGCATCTCCGACCGCCGGATCGACGTCGGCAACCTCGTCGCCGGCGGCTCGGCGCAATCGGCGCCTTTGGCGACCATCGTGTCGCTGGACCCGATATACTTCGTCTTTGACGCCTCGGAGGCCGATTACCTCAAGTACGCCCGCCTCGCCCGATCCGGTGACCGCCCGTCATCGCGGGAGGTTGCCAATCCCGTGTACGTGCAGCTGATCGATGAGACGGAGTGGACGCGCCAGGGCCGCATGAACTTCGTCGACAACACGTTCAGTCTGGGTTCGGGCACCATCCGCGGACGCGCCGTGTTCGACAACCCTGACCTGATTCTCATTCCTGGCATTTTCGGGCGCATGCGGCTGCTGGGTGCGAACGCCTACGAGGCCATGCTGCTCCCCGACGCGGCCATCGTCACCGACCAATCCAGCAAACTGGTGTTCGTCGTCGATTCGGAGGGCAAGGTGGCCGCCAAACCGGTGACCCTCGGACCGGTCATCGACGGGTTGCGGGTGGTGCACGACGGCATTACGCCCACGGATCGGGTCATCGTCAGCGGCCTCCAAAGGGCCCGGCCGGGTGGAATGGTCACGGCCCAGGAAACGACCATCGCCGCGCGCGCCGACGCGGGATCTGCGGTGAGCCGCTGAGCGGACGGCCGGCCTTCGATGAAACTGTCCCACTTTTTCATCGACCGGCCGATCTTCGCATCCGTCGTCTCCATTCTCATCACCCTGGTCGGGGCCATCAGCTTCGTCACCCTCCCGGTGTCGCAGTATCCGGAGATCGCCCCACCCACCATCCAGGTGACGGCCAGCTACCCCGGCGCCTCGGCCGAGGTGGTGTCCGAGACCGTCGCCACGCCCTTGGAGCAGGAGATCAATGGCGTCGAGGGCATGCTCTACATGCTGTCGCAGGCGACCGGCGACGGACGGCTGACCCTGACCATCACCTTCCGGCTCGGCACCGATCTCGACGAGGCGCAGGTGCTGGTGCAGAACCGGGTCGCCATCGCCGAGCCGCGGTTGCCCGAGTCCGTGCGGAGGCTGGGGATCACGACCCGCAAGAACTCGCCCGACCTGATGATGGTGATCCACATCCTGTCGCCGGACGACTCGCGCGACAACCTGTACCTGTCGAACTACGCCAAGACCCAGATCGTCGACCGGCTGGCCCGCATCGACGGGGTCGGCGAAGCCCGGATCTTCGCCGAACGCGAGTTCTCCATGCGCATTTGGCTCGACCCGGAACGGGTGGCCGCACGCAACCTGACCGCCGGTGAGGTGGTGGCGGCGCTGCGCGAGAACAACCTGCAGGTGGCGTCGGGCGTCATCAACCAGCTCCCGGTCCCGGAGCCCGGCGCCCATGAGCTGAGCGTACTCACCCTGGGCCGCCTGGTGGATCCCGCTGCCTTCGAGCAGATCGTGGTCAAGACCGACGCGGAGGGCCGCACCACGCGGATCATGGACATCGGACGGGTCGAGCTCGGCGCCCTGGACTACTCGACCATCGGCTACCTGGACGGCCGTCCGGCGCTGCCGATCCTCATCTTCCAGAGGCCGGGGTCGAATGCGCTGGACACGGCCGATGCGGTCATGGCCGCCATGGAGGAGATATCGGCGTCGTTCCCGGAAGGCGTCGCCTACACCATCGTCTACAACCCGACCGAATTCATCGCGGAGTCCATCAACGAGGTCTACAAGACGATCTTCGAGGCCGCGGCCCTTGTCATCCTGGTCGTTCTCGTGTTCCTCCAGAAATGGCGCGCCGCGATCATCCCCATTCTGGCCATTCCGGTTTCGCTGGTCGGCACCTTCGCCGTCATGGCCGCGTTCGGGTTCTCGCTCAACAACCTGTCGCTGTTCGGCCTGGTGCTGGCCATCGGCATCGTCGTCGACGATGCCATCGTGGTGGTCGAGAACGTGGAGCGCTACCTGCGTGAAGGCCTCAGTCCACGCGACGCGGCCCACGAGACCATGGACGAGGTCGGCGGCGCGCTGGTGGCCATCGCGTTGGTGCTGTCCGCCGTCTTCATTCCGGCCGCATTCATCACCGGCATCTCGGGGCAGTTCTACCAGCAGTTCGCCGTGACCATCGCCGCGGCGACCCTGATCTCGCTGATCGTGTCCCTCACCCTGTCGCCGGCGCTGTGCGCCCTGCTGCTGAAGCGCCACGACGATGGCGCCGAGGGCAAGGGCGTCGCGGGCGCCGTGGGGGCGCCGTTCCGCCTCTTCGCCCGCGGATTCAACCGGGCCTTCGACGGCCTGTCGTCGGGCTATGCCGCCATGACCCAACGCATCCTCAGGGCCTCAGCCATCGCGCTCGTCGTTTACGCCGGGCTCATCGTGCTGACCGGCGTGCAGTTCGAGCGCACGCCGACGGGGTTCATACCGGAGCAGGACCAGGGCTACCTGATCACGGTGGTCCAGTTGCCGGCGGGGGCGTCGCTGGCCCGCACCGACGAGGTCGTCCGCCGGGCCAGCGACATCATCCTTGAGCATCCGGGCGTCGTGCACGCGGTCGGATTCGCCGGCTTCGACGGCGCCACGTTCACCAACGCCTCCAATGCGGGCGCCATCTTCTTCGCCATGACGCCGGCCGCCGAACGGGCGGCGCAGGGCCTGACCGCCAGCCGCATCCTGCAGGAGGTGCAAGGCAGCCTGTTCCGGATCAAGGACGCCTTCGTGTTCGTCATCGCGCCACCCCCGGTCCGCGGCATCGGCACCGGCGGCGGTTTCAAGCTCTATGTCCAGGACCGCCGGTCGCGCGGCCTGGAGACCCTGGAGCAGGCCACGGGAGCCCTGGTCGGAGCGGCCAACGCGGAGCCCGGCATCGCCCAGGCGTTCACCCTGTTCAACACCCGGACGCCGCAGGTCTTCGCCGACATCGACCGGGTCAAGGCGGACATGCTCGGGGTCCCGCCGGGGCGCGTGTTCGAGACCCTGGAGGTCTATCTCGGCTCGGCCTTCGTCAACGACTTCAACTTCCTCGGCCGCACCTTCCGGGTGACGGCCCAGGCCGACGGGCCGTTCCGCGACGATCTCCGCGACGTGGCGCAACTGCGCACCCGGTCCGCGTCCGGCGAGATGGTCCCCATCGGTTCGGTCGCCACCTTCGACCACATCACGGGTCCGCAAAGGGTCGCCCGCTACAACCTGTATCCGGCCGCCGAATTGCAGGGCTCGCCGGTGCCGGGCTTCTCCACCGGCCAGGCCATCGCCGCCATCGAACGGCTGGCGGGTGAAATCCTCCCCGACGGCCTCGCCTTCGAGTGGACGGAGCTGGCGCTGCAGGAGAAGCTGGCCGGCGACACGGCGCTGATCGCCTTCGGCCTGGCGGTGGTGTTCGTGTTCCTGCTGCTGGCGGCCCAGTACGAGAGCATCCTGCTGCCGCTGGCGGTCATCCTCATCGTGCCCATGTGCCTCCTGGCGGCCATCTCCGGCGTTTCGTTGCGGGGCATGGACAACAATGTCCTCACGCAGATCGGCTTCGTCGTGCTGGTCGGTCTGGCGGCCAAGAACGCCATCCTGATCGTCGAGTTCGCGCGCCAGGGCGAGGCCGAGGGCGCGAGCCGCATCGACGCCGCCGTGCAGGCCGCGCGGACGCGGCTGCGACCCATCCTGATGACGTCCTTCGCCTTCATCCTCGGCGTGGTGCCGCTGGTCATCGCCACCGGCGCCGGTGCCGAGATGCGCCAGGCGCTCGGCACGGCCGTCTTCTTCGGCATGCTGGGCGTGACCGTCTTCGGCCTCCTGTTCACGCCCGTGTTCTACGTCGTCTGCCGCTGGCTCGGGACCCTCGGACGGCGTCGGTCGGTGGCTACGCAGGCACCCTGACGCCCGGCGGTTCGTGCAGATAGGCATACAGCGCAGCGACGGTCGCGGCGTCCTCGATCTCGAAGCGGGCGAGCATGGCGCGGACTTCGTCGGACGTCAGGGCATGGACGGCGCCCAGGCCGGGCTCCTCGGCATCGCGGCGGCCGATGGGGCGGCAGTTCTCGGCGACGAACAGCGCGTTGCGGCCGCGGATGGTGCTGGCCTCGTTGGCCACGCAGCCGAGGGGGCGCAGGGCGCCGGCCTCGCAGGTGAGGCCCGTCTCCTCCTCGAGCTCGCGCAGGGCGGCGGCGGCCGGGGTGTCGCCGGGATCGACGAAGCCGCGCGGCGCCTCCCAGATCTCCCGTTCGATGGCGTGACGGTAGGACCTCAGCAGCACGATGCGGCCCTCCGACACCGGCACAACGGTCACCCCGGTTATCAGGTCGTCCACCACCGCCTTGGGTGCGATCACCAGGTAGTCGGGGACCTCGGTGGCGCCGGCACGGATATGGTCCAGGTACACCTGCCACTTGCCGTTCTCGCAGGCCAGCCGGCGCGCCACCAGGGTGATCGTCGGGACGGTGGTCATCGATGCTCCAGCCCGTCGGGCTCGTAGACGACGATCTTGCTGCCGATGGTGTCGATGCCGAAGTTGACCCGGATCAGGTTGCCGAGGCGCTCCTCCACGGCCGCCCGTCGGTGCGGCTCCACGAACAACAGCATGAAGCCGCCGCCGCCGGCGCCCAGGAGCTTGCCGCCCAGCGCCCCGGCGTCCCGTGCCGCCCGGTAGATGTCGTCCACCTCCGGCGTCGTCACCGCGTCGGCCAGCTCCCGCTTGAGCCGCCAGGACTCGTCCAGCAGGGTGCCGATCTCGCGCACCGGGCGGCTGTCCGACTGCAGGATGGCCATGGCGTCGTCGACGAACGACACCATGGTCGTCAGGTGGCGCTCGCGGCGGTCGATGTTGTCGATCTGCTTCTTGGCGATCTCGGACGCGAAGCGGGAGAAGCCGGTGAAATAGAGCAGCAGGTGGTCGAGCAGCTCCCGGCGGCGCTCGGCCGGCATGATGGCGGGCTGCACGTCGAAGTCGCCGTCGGGCAGGAAGGCGATGCGGTTGAGGCCGCCGAAGGCGGCCCACACCTGGTCCTGGGCGCCCACGTGCTCGCCGATCACCTCCTGCTCGATGCGGATGGCCTCGCGCGCCAGGTCCTTCTTGTTGACGATGCGGCCGTCCAGCGCGGCCACGGCGTTGAGCATGCCGACCGTAAACGAGGACGACGAGCCAAGGCCGGAGCGGGCCGGCAGGTCGCCGTCGTGGTGGATCTCCAGGCCCATGTCCACGCCGGTCTCGCGGAGCACGGCGCGCACCGCCGGGTGCTGGATCTCGTCGACGGTGTTGACCGTCTCCACCTTGGAGTAGACGACCCGGTGGCGGTGGTCGAAGAACGGCGGCAGGGGGCGGACGCTGATGTAGCAGTACTTGTCGATGGCGAAACCGAAGACGGCACCTCCGTGACGATGGAACCACTTGGGGTAGTCGGAGCCGCCGCCGAACAGGGACACGCGGAACGGGGTACGGCTGATGATCACGCGTGCCTCCCCGCCGCCGCGCCGATCACCCTTGCCGCCGCCGCCAGGCTTTCCGGCGTCCCGATGTCGATGAAGACCGCCCCCTCCGCCACATGGCCACGCACGGTGCCGGCCGGCAGGCGGGGCAGCACGTCGCGCTCCAGGGACGGCCCCGCAAGGTCCTCCACCAGGTCGAGGCCGGCGCGCGACAGCAGGTAGACACCGCCGTTGATGACGCCGGGACCGGTGCGCGCCGTGTCCTTCTCCACGAACCCCTGCACCTGACCGGACTCGTCGATCTCCACGCTGCCGTAGCGGCCGACGTCATCCACCCGCACGCACAGCACCGAGGCCGTGGCGCCGGACCGCCGGTGCGCGGCCACGAACGGCGCCAGATCGGCGTCGATCCAGGTGTCGCCGTTCATGACCAGTACCGGGTCGCTGCCGAGATGATCGCGGGCGTGGCGCACGGCGCCGGCGGTCCCCAGGGGTTGCGGCTCGACGATCCACCGCACGTCGGCCCCGACGGAACCGGAGTCCTCGAGGTAATCGGTGACCTTGTCGGCCAGGTGCCCCAGGCATAGGACGATCCGAGCCGCGCCTTCGGCAGCGAGGCGGGCCAGCAGGTGATCGAGGAACGGACGGCCGGCGACGGGCGCCAGGATCTTCGGCGTGTCGCCGAGGACGTCGCGCAACCGGGTGCCCAGGCCGCCGGCCAGGATCGCCACGTCGATGCCGGCCAGACAACCCGCGGCCGCCGGCTCCGCCGCCTCGGCGGGGGTGGCCGTCACTCCGCCGCCTCCGCGTCCTCCAGCAACTGCCGGCGCAGGCGGTGGCGGGCCATGTCCTCGATATGGCGGCGGGTATCCCAGCCGAACCGCTGGGTCATGGAGTCCAGGTAACGCGGGTTGGAGAAATAAGCGTGGAAGGCGGCGTCGCGGAAGCGCAGCACGTCGGCCGCCGACACCGATTCCGTGGGCAGGGGCTTGCAGTCGTAGCTGTGTTGGGAGAAGCCGGACCAGGACTCGGGCAGCGGCCACCCCTGCGTCACCGCGGTCTCGTAGAGCGGCGAGCCGGGATAGGCCATGGCCGAATAGAAGTTGGCGTACTCGCAGTTGAGCTCCAGGGCCAGGTCCAGGGTCTCGGCCATGGTCTCCATGTCGTCGTCCGGAAGGCCGAAGATGAAGTTGCCGGCCACGTGGATGCCGGCGTCCTGGATCTGGCGCACGATGCCGATGATGTCGTCGTTGCGCAGCGCCTTTTCGGCACCGTCGCGCACGTGCTTGGACCCCGACTCGATGCCCAGGGCCAGCCAACGGAATCCGGCCCGGCGCAGCTTCTCCAGCATGGGCGGCTTGACCGTGTCCACCCGGGCGTAGGCCCAGATGTTGAGGCCGTAGTCGCGTTCGATCAGACGGTCGCAGACCGCGGTGACGTGGCGTTCGTTGAGGACGAACATCTCGTCGATGATCTTGATGGTCTTGACGCCGTACGTGTCGTGCAAGAGGTCGATCTCGGCGGCCACGGCGTCGGGATGGCGCATGCGGTAGCGGTTGACGTCGAAGGGCGCGTTGATGCAGCAGAAGCTGCATTTGTAGGGACAGCCCAGGGACGTGTAGATGGACGCGTAGGGCACCCGCGCGTCCAGGTCGCCGAAGCACTGCCAGTTGTGGGCCCTGTAGCGGTCCATGGGCAGCAGGTCCCAGGCTTTGCCGTGCAGGTCGCGGTCCAGATTGGCGATCAGGGGCGCCGACGGGTTCACGACAGGAGTGCCATCGCGCCGCCACACCAGGCCTTCGACGGACTCCCAGTCCTCGGACCCGGCCCGCAGCCGCTCCAGAAGCTGGACGATGGTCGCCGGTCCTTCGCCCTTGCAGGCGAAGTCCACCGGCTCCTCGCTGAGGGTGCGTTCCGGGAGGGCGGAGACGTGACCGCCGACGATGATGATGGGGAGGTCCGGGGCCTCGTCCCTGACGGCGGCGCCGGCCTCGCGGGCGCCCACCATCTGCTGGGTCGACGCCGACGGCTGGTGGCCGAAGACGACCATGCCGACCAGGCGGGGGTTCATCTCGCGAACCCGCGCGGCAAGGGCGGCCGGCCCCAGGTTCTCGGCCTGGGAATCGACGATGGCGACGGTGTAACCGCGGTCGCGGGCGTAGCCGCCGATCAGCCGGCACCACAGCGGCGGCTCGACGGCGGCCAGGTCGGCCCCGAGCTGCTGGTAGACGGCCTCCCGGCCCCCCGGGTTGACCAGCAGCAGGTCCAGTCGATCGGCGTCCATGGGGCTGTCGTTCTCCGAATCCGTGCGCCCGGTCAGACGTTACCGTAAACCGAGTTGCGAATCATGCGGTAGCCCTTGATCAGCTCGGCGATGCCGTCGTCCAGGGAGTGGACGGGCCGGAAGCCGGTGCCTTCGATCTTGGCGTTGGACACGATGTAGTCCCGCTTGTCCGGGTCCTCGCCGATGGGCGCGTCCAGGAACACGAAGGAGGGCAGGTGGGCCTGAATACGCTCGCAAAGCTCCCATTTCGACAGGTTGGCGTCGGACAGGCCGACGTTGTAGGGCCCGCCCTTCATGGTCTCGAAGTTGCCGAGGCCATGAAGGAACGCCCCGGCCACGTCGCGGATGTGGATGTAGTTGCGCTTGAACTGGCTCTCGAACAGGACCACCGCCCGGTCGGTGACCGCCCGGTAGACGAAGTCGTTGACCAGCAGATCGATGCGCATGCGCGGCGCCATGCCGAACACGGTGGCCAGGCGGAAGCTGATCGTGTTGTCGCGGTCCAGGGCCGCGGCCTCCACCTCCACCTTGTGCCGGCCGTAGAGGGAGACCGGCCTGAGCGGCGTCTCCTCGGTGCAGAACTTGTCCTGCTCGCCGATGCCGTAGCCGCTGTTGGTGACCGGCATCAGCACCCGCTGGTCGCGGCCCAGGAGCCCCAGCAGCATGAGCTGTCCGTCCCGGTTGGTGGTGGCGGCGCCGACCGGGTCCTTGTCGCACAGGGGCGCGCCCACCAGGGCGGCCAGGGGAATGATCACGTCGGCGTCCCTGACCAGCGGCTTGACCGTGTCTTCGACGCGGGCGTCGCCGCTGACCACGTCGAAACCGGGGTGGTGGCACACGGCCGCCAGGCTGTTCTGACGGAACATGAAATTGTCGAGCACGGTCACCCGGTGGCCGGCGTCGAGCAGGGCCGGCACCAGCACGGACCCCAGGTAGCCCGCCCCGCCGGTGATCAGGATGTTGAAGCCGTCCGCCATGATGGCAAGTCCTCAGGGCCTGACAGAGATCGAACGCGGAGAAATTGATGGGGCATGGCCCGCCAATGCCGTCATGCGCGGATTTGATCCGCGCATCCACGTGGCGCCCCCGCACGGGCCACCGGCCGTCTCCCGTGGATGGCCGGGACAAGCCCACTGCTGTCCGGTTCGGCAAAACCGGTGGTGTCCCTGCGAGGTCGAACAAGCAGAAGTCGTCATGCCCGTGCTTGTCACGGGCATCCACGTC
>JANQFP010000104.1 GCA_028277795.1 Rhodospirillales bacterium | reverse complement strand
GACAGGGTGCGTCAAGCCGCTTGCCCGATGGCCCCGCATCGCGCGGCCCGGCTCTCCTGCCCTGTCGGCGGGACGGCACCGCGCAGGCCGTGGCGGATGTGAGAAATGCGGGCTGGGCTTGGCGTTGGCCTCCGGGCCGTGCCGTGTTACCCTTGCCGTTCGATGGCCGGAGCGGGGATGGGGGCCATGACGGCGGTGCGGTGGAGCGAAGGGCTGAGTGTCGGCGTGCCCTTGCTCGATGCCGATCACAAGACCCTGGTGGGGCTGCTCAAACGCGTGGACGCGACGGCGACGGACGAGGACCCGGCGCTGGTCGGCGAGGTTCTCGACATCCTCCTCGACTACACCACGTTCCATTTCTGCCGCGAAGAGAAGGTGATGGAGGCGTGCGGCTATCCCGATCTCGCCGCCCACCGGGACGAGCACCACGCTCTGGCCCGGGACGTTCAGGCACTGCGCCGCCGCCACGACAGCGCCCCGTCGGCGGTGACCCGCGCCGAGCTGCTCGCCTTTCTGATGACCCGGCTCAATCACCACATCCTGTTGACCGACATGGCCTATCGTCCCTACGTGGCCGGCCGGCCCGAAGCCGACGCGGCGGCGGCGCAATGCGGCGATTTCGGCCTCGCCTAGTCGTCACCGTCCCGGCGGCGTCGCCGGCCGCCTTCGCCGTGGCGGCCATGGTCACGGCCACCCCGGCCGACGCCTACGATCCGCGTCCGGCGGCGGTGTCCGCCCTCGCCGCGCTCGACGGCGTGGCCCGCCACTGCCGGTACGACGACCGCAAGCTGGTGATCCGCAACGCCGTACGCGCCGCCGTGGCGGCCGACGAGGCGCTGTCCCGCACCTTCGACCGGGTGAGCGACCAGGCGAGCCGCCAGTCGGCGCACCTGGGCCACGCCTGCCCGGGGGCCGAGGCCTTCGGCCTTCAGGTGGAGGCGGCGATCACCCGCCTGCGCCGCGTCTTCCGCAAGCGCTGATCCGGCTGTTCGGCAGCACCCCGGGTCTATGAAACGCTGAGGTCGCGGGGGGGGCACGCAGTGGTCGCGGAGGAAGGTCCCCGCGCCGCTTCGCGGCGCATTCCCTTTTCTCTGCGTCCTCTGCGCCTCCCCTGCGTTCTCAGCGTTATATGACCGCAAAGAGGCCGGATCAGCCGACGAGGGTGCCGGCGCGGTCGACCAGAATCGCGTGTCCGCCGGCATCGGTGCGGAGCTGGCGCTCGATATCGGCCACCGACAGGCGCGAGCGCTTGACCGCTTCCAGCAGGTGCACTTCGAGGACGGCCTCGGCGCTCAGGCTCTTGGCCATCACGTCCCGTACCAGGGCGGCGAGGGCGGCATCGGTGGCCGGTGCGGCCAGCACGTTGGTGACCAGCTCGCGGCAGATCAGCGGCGGGAACTTGACCACCTCCTGGATCAGCAGGCCCTTGACCCGGAGCGGGATGCGCGGGTGCGCGACCATGCGGTCCAGGCACAGGCTGTAGATGCCGAAGTCCAGCCGGCCGGCCACCGCATAGGTGAACTCCACGAACTCGTCGCGGAAGGCGCCCGGCGAGATCTTGCCGTCGATGAGATGGCGCACCACGCCGAGGAACGCCCGGTAGCGGTGCCGCGCCGGGTTGAGGCGCTGGCCCAGGTCCGCCTCCACGGCCCGCAGACGGGCGTCGTCGAAACCGTCTTCCAGCAGCGCCCGCGCCGATTCCTGGACGGCGCCGCCGATGGCGTGCTCCTCGATGAGGGCGAACAGCTCCTCGTAGCGGGACCGCCGGTCGGGCGTGCCGTCGCGGGCGGTGGCGCCGAGGGGCAGCAGCGCCGCCTGCGCCACCAGGGGATCGGCCGACCACACCGACGCCACGGCCGTCGCCACCGGACCGATCATGCGCGCCCGGTCGCCGCGGAAGTCGTCGCTGATGACGAACCGGCTCTCGTTCTCGAAGGTGAGATGGCGGCCCAGCTTGCTGCAGGCGACGAAATGATCGGCCAGGTCGGGAGGCCGGATGGCGGCGGATCGTTGGGCCATGGTCACGGCGATCACGGTGGACGATGGCCCCATGTTCCACCCAATTGCCGCGGGGCGCCACCGCCAAGGTACGTTTGTTCGAATTTGTACAAAAAATTCGTCATTTTGTGACGGGGGTCACTTCGTCTAGAATGTCCCCCGCCTATCCTGCCGACACCGTGATCGGGAACAGGTCGCGGTGGTGCTGCCAGGGATAGGAGGACGCCATGTCGCCGACACCGCCCAATACGGCCAACCAAACGCTTCCGGCGGACGTCACCGTACCGTCGGAGCCCCAGGCACCGCGCCGTCTGATGTGGGAGCGCAGCCGCGCCACCCTCGAGAACCGGCGCGTCTGCAGTACGCCGCTCGGGCTCCGGGGGTCCGCGGGCCATCCCTTCGAGGACGTCTTCGCCATGGCCTTGACGGTCGGCGTGCGCGCCCTCGGGCTTTACAGGCGGGGCACCCGCAACGCGCTGGACCTGCGCCTGCGCAAGCTGGGCCTGGTCTTCCGCAAGCTGCCGGCCGAGTTCGACGGCTACCGCATCCTCCACCTGAGCGACCTGCACCTGGACATGCTTCCGGGCACCGATCGGGCCATTGCCGAGGCGGTCCAGGATTGCGACCCCGACATCTGCATCATGACCGGCGACTACCGGGCCAAGGAGGACGGCCCCTACGAGCAGATCCTCGAGCCCATGGCCCGGGTGTTGGAGGTCGTCAAGGCCCGCGACGGCGTTTACGCCACTCTCGGCAATCACGACGACCACCGCATGGCGGCGGCCTTCGAGGACATGGGCATCCGCGTCCTCGCCAACGAGACCGCGTACCTCAAGCGGGAGGGGGCGGAGATCCATCTCACCGGCCTCGACGACGTCAACCGGTTCTACACGGCCATGGCCGATCAGGCGCTGACCGAGGCGCCGGACGGCTTCGGCATCGTTGCCGTCCATTCCCCGGAGATGGCCGAGGAGGCGGCGGCCCACGGCTATGCGCTCTACCTGTGCGGCCACACCCACGGCGGCCAGGTGTGCTTCCCGGGCGGCCGTCCCATCGTCACCCGGCTCCATCGGGCCTTTGACAAGGCGGCCGGGCTGTGGCAATGCGGCGGCATGGTCGGCTTCACCAGCCCCGGCGCCGGCACCTCGGCGGCCCCCTTGCGTTACTTCTCCCGCGGCGAGGCGACCCTGGTCACCCTGCGCAAGTAAAGGACGCGGCGCCTCCGGGCGCCACGCGAGGAAGCCGCCGGCCCCGAGGGTGCGGCGGCTTTTTGTCGGGCGGCCGGTACCGAGCCGGCAGCCGATGGTCATCGCCGTCTCCCCCAAGGCAAGGGACGCGCGCCGCGGCCCAATGCGGGAACCGACGAGTGCGTGTACCATAGCCTCCGAGACCCGCGATCGGTCACGTGGGCGGGCCAACAGGGAGGCGGCCATGTCGGTGAGAAAGGTCGTGACGGCCGCCGAGGCCGTGGCGCTGGTTCAGGATGGCGACGTGGTCGCGAGCTCGGGCTACGGCGGCAACGGGGTCCCCGAGTCCCTGTTCGAGGCGCTCGAGGCGCGCTTCCTCGAGCATCGGGAGCCGCGCGGCCTCACCTTGGTCTGGGCCGGCGGGCAGGGCGACGGCAAGGGCCGGGGCCTCGACCACCTGGGCCACGAAGGCATGATCAGGCGCACCATCGGTGGCCACTACGGACTGATGCCGGCCATCGAGCGGCTCGCCGTGGAGAACAAGGTCGCCGCCTACAACCTCCCCGAGGGCGTGTTGACCCACCTCTACCGCGACATCGCCGCCGGCAAGGCGGGGACGCTCTCCCGCGTCGGCATCGGGACCTTCGTCGATCCGCGCATCGAGGGCGGCAAGGTCAATGCCGCCGCCGTGGACGACATGGTCGAAGTGGTCGAGCTGGGCGGCCGGGAGACCCTGTTCTTCAAGGCCTTTCCGATCAACGTGGCACTGATCCGGGGGACCAGCGCGGACCCCGAGGGCAACGTGACCATGGAACGGGAGACCCTGCGGCTCGAGACCCTGGCGCTGGCCATGGCGGTCCACAACTCGGGCGGCGTCGTGTTGTGCCAGGTCGAGCGGCTGGCCCAGGCCGGCACCCTGGATGCCCGGCGGGTCCGGGTGCCCGGCGTGCTCGTCGACGCCGTGGTGGTGGCCGAGCCGGAGCAGCACATGCAGACCTACGGGACCCGCTACAATCCGGGGCTGTCGGGGGAGCTGCGGGTGCCGGTGGAGACGGTGGCGGCGCTGCCGCTGGACGAGAAGAAGGTCATCGCCCGCCGGGCCGCCTTCGAGCTGCTGCCCAACAGCCTGGTCAACCTCGGCATCGGCCTGCCCGAGGCGGTCGCCAACGTGGCCAACGAGGAGCACGTGCTGGACCTGGTCACGCTGACCGTGGACCCCGGCGTCATCGGCGGGGTGCCGTTGGGCGGGCTGGATTTCGGCGCCGCCATCAACTTCAACGCCGCCATCGACCATCCGTACGCGTTCGATTTCATCGACGGGGGCGGGCTGGAGATGGCCTGTCTCGGCTTTGCCGAGTGCGACGGCGGCGGCAACATCAACGCGAGCCGCTTCGCCAACCGCATCGCCGGCTGCGGCGGCTTCATCAACATCTCGCAGAACGCCCAGAAGGTCGTGTTCGTCGGCACGTTCACCTCCGGGGGTTTCAAGGCCGAGATCAGGGATGGGGCGCTCACCATCCATGAGGAAGGAAAGTTCCGGAAGTTCGTCGACGCGGTCGGACAGATCACGTTTTCCGGCCCGGTGGCGGCCGAGGCGGACCGGGACGTGCTCTACGTCACCGAGCGCTGCGTCTTCCGGTTGACGCCGGAGGGGCTGGCGCTGGCCGAGGTCGCGCCCGGCATCGACGTGGACAGGGACATCCTCGCGCTGCTTCCCTTCGAGCCGGTGGGGCCGGAGCCGAAGGAGATGCGCGCGGCCATCTTCCGCGACGAGCCGATGGCGTTGCGGGACGGCCTGCTCGACATCCGCATCGAGGATCGCCTCAGCTACGACCCCGAGACCAACACCGTGTTCATGAACTTCGCCGGGATGCGGGTCCGCACGCGGGACGACCTGGACCGCATCAAGCGGGCCGTGGACGCCCTGCTCGGCCCTCTCGGCAGGAAGGTCTATTCCATCGTCAACTACGATTCCTTCCAGGCCGACCGGGAAGTTCTGGATTCCTACATGGACCTGGTCCACTACGTGGAGAAGCGGTACTACCTGGGCGTCTCGCGCTACACCACCAGCGGGTTCATGCGCCTGAAGCTCGGCCGGGCGCTGCGCGACCGCAAGGTGTCTTCCCACGTCTACGAGACCCGCGCCGAGGCGCGGGCACGGCTCAAGGGCTGACCTTGCCCCGTGCCCATGATCCCACACCGTAGGACGGGCCGCCGGCGTGGCGGGCCGTCCGGTTTGCCCCTATAACGGCCACTTGACGGGGACGCAGCGCGGCAGGGGCGGCACCGTGACCGGAGCGACGGACGGCAATCGCTGGCAGTTCTGGATCGACCGCGGCGGCACGTTCACCGACGTGGTCGCCCGGCGACCCGACGGCGCCCTGGTCAACCGCAAGCTCTTGTCCGAGAACCCCGGCCGCTACACCGACGCCGCCGTGCAGGGCATCCGCGACGTCCTCGGCCTGGCCCCGGACGGCCCCATCCCCGAGGACGCCGTCCAGGTGGTCAAGATGGGCACCACGGTGGCCACCAACGCCCTGCTCGAACGCCGCGGGGAACGCACCGTGCTGGTGATCACCCGGGGCTTCGGTGACGCGCTCCGCATCGGCTACCAGAACCGCCCCGAGCTGTTCGCCCGCCGCATCGTGCTGCCGGAGATGCTGTACGACAGGGTGATCGAGGTGGACGAGCGCATCGACGCCCGGGGGGCCGTGCTCACGCCCGTCGACCTCGAGGGGGCGCGGCGCGACCTGGAGGCGGCGTATGCCGACGGCATCCTCTCGGCGGCCATCGTGTTCCTGCACGGCTACCGCTTCGCCGACCACGAGCGCGCCGTCGCCGACCTGGCCCGCGGTGTCGGCTTCACGCAGGTCTCCGCGTCCCATCAGGTGAGCCCCCTGATGAAGCTGGTGTCGCGCGGCGACACCACGGTGGTGGACGCGTACCTGACGCCCATCCTGCACCGCTACGTCCGCGGCGTGGCGGCGGAGCTGGGCGGCACCCGGCTGATGTTCATGCAGTCCAACGGCGGCCTCACCGACGCCGGGCTGTTCCGCGGCAAGGACAGCATCCTGTCGGGACCGGCCGGCGGGGTCGTGGGCATGGTACGCACGGCCGCCATCGCCGGTATCGACAAGGTCATCGGCTTCGACATGGGGGGGACGTCGACCGACGTCGCCCACTACGACGGCACCTTCGAGCGCGCCTTCGAGACCCTGGTCGCCGGGGTGCGCATGCGCGCGCCGATGATGCGCATCCACACGGTGGCCGCGGGCGGCGGGTCGATCCTGCAGTTCGACGGGGCGCGCTTCCGGGTCGGCCCCCGGTCCGCCGGCGCCGACCCGGGACCGGCCTGCTACCGCCGCGGCGGCCCGCTGGCGGTGACCGACTGCAACGTCATGCTGGGCAAGATCCAGCCGCGGTTCTTTCCGCGCCTGTTCGGCCCCGGCGGCGACCAGCCGCTCGATGCCGCGATCGTGCGTCAGCGCTTCGCCGACCTGGCGGCCCAGGTGGGCGCGGCGTTCGGCACCACGCCGTCGCCCGAGGAGGTCGCCGAGGGGTTCCTGCACGTGGCCGTGGACAACATGGCCAACGCCATCAAGACCATCTCTGTGCAGCGGGGCTACGACGTCACCGAATACACCCTCAACTGCTTCGGCGGCGCCGCCGGCCAGCACGCCTGCCTGGTCGCCGACGCCCTCGGCATGGGCCGGGTGCTCATCCATCCCCTGGCCGGCGTCCTGTCCGCCTACGGAATGGGTTTGGCCGACGTCACCGCCATGCGCGAGGCGACGGTGGAGGCCCGCCTGGCGCCCGGCGTCACCGGCGACATGGCGCAGCGGCTCGACGCGCTGGAAAAGGACGCGCTGGCCGAGCTGGAGGCCCAGGGCGTCACCGCCCCCGGGCTGCGGGTGACCCGCCTCGCGCACCTGCGCTACGACGGCACGGACACCGCGCTTCCCGTGCCCTTCGCCTCCCACGCCCGCATGGCCGACGCCTTCGCCGAGGCCCACCGCCGGCGCTTCGGCTTCGTCATGCCGGGGCGCGATCTGGTGGTGGAGGCGGTCTCCGTGGAGGCCGCGGGCGGCGGCACCGCGCCCGCCGAGCCGCGGGCCGAGCCGCTGCCCGGCATGGCGGCGCTGACGCCGCTGGACACGGTGGCGCTGTACACCGGCGGCCAGCACCACCGGGCGCCGGTCTACGACCGCGAGGCCTTGATGCCCGGCGACGCCGTCGACGGCCCGGCGGTGATCATCGAGGCCAACGCCACCACCGTGGTCGAGCCCGGGTGGCGGGCCGAGCCCACCGCCCACCGCCACCTGGTGCTGACCCGCCATGCGCCGCGGCCGGCCCGCGTCGCCGTGGGCACCGAGGCCGACCCGGTGATGCTGGAGGTGTTCAACAATCTGTTCATGTCCATCGCCGAGCAGATGGGGGCGGTGCTGGCCAACACCGCCTACTCGGTCAACATCAAGGAGCGCCTGGACTTCTCCTGCGCCGTGTTCGACGCCGGCGGTGCCCTGGTCGCCAACGCCCCCCACATGCCGGTGCACCTGGGCTCCATGGGGGAGAGCGTGCGCGCCGTCATCGCCGCGCGCCAGGGCACCATGCGGCCGGGCCAAGTGTACGTGCTCAACGCGCCGTACAATGGCGGCACCCACCTGCCCGACGTCACCGTGATCATGCCGGTGTTCGACGATGCCGGCGAGCGCATCCTGTTCTTCGTCGGCGCCCGCGGGCACCATGCGGACATCGGCGGCATCACCCCCGGCTCCATGCCGCCGGCCAGCCGCACGGTGGACGAGGAGGGGGTCCTCATCGACGATGTCCTGCTGGTCGACGGCGGGCGCTTCCGCGAGGCCGAGATGCTGTCGCTGCTCGGCGGCGGGCCGTGGCCGGCCCGCAATCCGGACCAGAACCTGGCCGACCTGCGGGCCCAGGTGGCGGCCACCGCGAAGGGGGCCCAGGAGCTGCGCGCCATGGTCGCTCATTTCGGCCTCGACGTGGTGCACGCCTACATGGGACACGTCCAGGACAACGCCGAGGAGTCCGTGCGCCGGGTCCTCGACCGCCTGGGCGACGGGAGCTTCGCCTGCGAGATGGACGACGGCGCCGTGGTGCGGGCGGCGGTTGCCGTCGACCGGGCGGCACGCACCGCCACCATCGATTTCACCGGCACCTCGCCCCAGCAGGACAGCAATTTCAACGCCCCGGCGGCGGTCGCCCGGGCCGCCGTGCTCTACGTGTTCCGCACCCTGGTGGACGAGGACATCCCCCTCAACGACGGCTGCCTGAAGCCGCTGCGCCTGGTCATTCCCCCGGGCTGCATGCTGGACCCGCGCCCGCCGGCGGCGGTGGTGGCCGGCAACGTGGAGACCTCCCAGTGCGTCGTCGACGCGCTCTACGGCGCCCTCGGGGTCATGGCCGCGGCCCAGGGGACCATGAACAACGTGACCTTCGGCGACGACCGCTGGCAGTACTACGAGACCCTGTGCGGCGGCACCGGCGCCGGCCCCGATTTCGACGGCGCCGACGCCGTCCACAGCCACATGACCAACTCGCGGCTCACCGATCCGGAGGTCCTGGAATGGCGGTTCCCGGTGCTGGTGGACGGCTTCGCCATCCGCCGCGGCAGCGGCGGCGCCGGCCGCCACAAGGGCGGCGACGGGGTGATCCGGCGGCTCAGGTTCCGCGCCCCCATGACGGCCGCCGTCCTCTCGGACCGTCGGCGGGTGCCGCCCTATGGCATGGCCGGCGGCGACCCCGGTGCGGTCGGCCGCAACGCCGTCGAGCGCGTCGACGGAACGGTCCAGGAGCTGGACGGCACCGCCGAGGTGACGGTGGCCGCCGGCGATGCCTTGGTCATCGAGACCCCCGGCGGCGGCGGTCATGGTCGGCCGTCGGGGAATGAACTCGACTGAAGGCCGCCTTGTTCACTGAATATTGACGATGGTGTTGTCGTTATTATTTGGACACGGGATCTTCATTTTAATTGTTTTCTAAGGGGTTGGTTTGACCCTGGGAATCGTTGCGTATATGCTGCCGGGCCTCGCATCGCCGCAGGTCTTCTCGCCCGGCGGGAGAGGGTTTTGTACTGGATTCGCGCCGCCACCATCCTGGTCGTGACGGGGCTCGGTGCCGTGTGCGCCGATGCCGCCTCGGCCAATCCCCTGGGCGTGGAGCTGCGGTCGCTGCTGACCACGCACCCGCAGATCAAGGCCCAGGAGAAGGCGCTGGAATCGGCGGGCCGGGAGATCAACAAGGCGCGCGCCGACTACCTGCCCCAGGTCTCCGTCTCCGGCGACATCGGGCCCGAGCGCGTCGACAGCCCGGCCCAGCGGTCGCGGACCGGCATCCCCGACAAGGAATGGATGCGCACCCGCAACACGGCCGGCGTCACCGTCACCCAGAACCTGTTCGACGGCCTGGCCACCACGTCGGCCACCCGGTCGGCGCGGTTCAGCCGCGAGGTGGCGGCCCTGACCCTGGAAGGGACCCGCCAGAACGTCTTGTTCGAGGGGGTCAGCGCCTACATCGACGTGCTGCGCCAGAAGCGCCTGGTGGAGCTGGCCCGGGACAACGAGACCACCATCCAGCGTCAGCTCAGCCTGGAGGATGAACGGGTCGCCCGGGGCTCGGGCATCGCCGTCGATGTGCTGCAGGCCAAGTCGCGGCTGCAGATCGCCAAGGAGCGGCGGGTCACCTTCGAGGGCGCCTTCCAGGACGCCATCAGCCGCTACCAGCAGGTGTTCGATCGCGCGCCGGAAGTGGACCGCATGCGCGACCCCGTGCCCCCCATCGAGGCCCTGCCCGTGGACCTGACCACGGCCGAGGACATCGCCCGCACCTCCAACCCGGCGGTGGGCAGCAGCAACGCCACCGTCGAGGTGGCGCGCGAGCGCCGACGGTCGGTCCGCGCCGAGTATTTCCCCACCGTGGACCTGGTGGGCTCGGCCAATTACGAGAAGCACCAGGACGCGACCCTGGGCACACGGCGCGACTACTCGCTGCTGCTCCAGGCCACCTGGGACCTGTTCACCGGCTTCTCGACCCGCGCCAGCGCCGCCCAGGCCGCCTTCGATTACCGTGCCAGCCGGGACAACCACGAGTTCGTCATCCGCCGGGTGATCGAGCAGACCCGGGTCGCCTGGCAGTCGCTGGTGACCACCCGCGAGCGGCTGGAGCTCCTGGAGAACGCCATCAACATCGCGTCCGAGGTGTTCGAGTCCCGCCGCAAGCTGCGCGAGGCGGGCAAGGAGACGGTGATCAACGTGCTCGACGCCGAGAACGAGATCATCGACGCCCGCATCAACTTCACCGCCGCGTCCTACGACGAGCGTCTGGCCGTCTATCAGGTGCTGCTGGCCATGGGCCGGCTGCAGCCCGGCTACCTGAACTTGGAGACCGCCATGGTCGACGACGAGCCGATGCCGTCCGAGGACTCGCCGGCGCCGGCCGACGACGCGAACCGGTAGTGGTGCTTGCCGGCGCGCTTGACCAGATACATGGCGGCGTCGGCCTGATCGATCATCTGCTCGGGCGTGTCGCCGTCGGCGGGGTAGACGGCGATGCCGATGGAGCAGCCCACCGCCACCTCCTGATCCGCTAGGGCGATGGGCCGGGGCAGGCGCTCGAGGATGGCCTCGGCGATGCGTCCGGCCGCCGAGTCGTCGGTCACGTGGGTGAGGATGACAATGAACTCGTCGCCGCCGAAGCGGGCCACGGTGTCGGTCTCGCGGACGCTCCCCGACAGCCGCCGGGCCACTTCCTTGAGCACGGTGTCGCCGGCGTCGTGGCCCAGGGTGTCGTTGACGGGCTTGAACCCGTCGAGGTCGATGAACAGCAGCGCCGCCATGGTGGAGTCACGGCGCGCCCGGGCCAGGGCGCCGGCCAGCCGGTCGCGGCCCAGGTTGCGGTTGGGCAGGTCGGTGAGGTCGTCGTGGGTGGCCAGGTGGCGGATGCGGTCCTCGGCCTGCTTGCGGTCGGTGATGTCGCGGGCGTAGATGGCCACGCCGAGGGTGGTCTCGCCCTCGTGGACCGGATGGATGCCGGTCTCGAACCAGCGCTCGCCCCACGGATGGTCGACCCGCAAGCCGTCGCCCGAGACGAGCACGGACTCGACCTCGAGGCGGCGCTCGCGGGCCGCGTCCGGCGGCAGGAAGTCGTACAGCAGGCGGCCTTCCACCTCGTCGGGCGCGCGGCCCAGGATGCGGGCGGCGGGCTCGTTGATGAGCTTGATGACGCCCTCCGTGTCGAGCAGGGTCACCGCGTCGTCGGTGGCCTCGAACACGGCGCGCAGCTCGGCCTCGCTGCGCCGCAGGGCCTCCTCGACCCGCTTGAAGGCGGTGACGTCCTCGGTGAGCTGGAAGTAGCCGACCACTCGGCCATCGGAGCCCCGGCGGGGCGCATAGGCCTCCCGCACGTGGCGGGTGCCGGCCCGCTCGAAGGTCACCGGGCCCTGCCAGACGAAGGACTCGCCGGCCAGGACCCGGGCGATGTTGGGGCGCAGGACGGCATAGGCGTCGGCGCCGACCACCTCGGCCACGGTGCGGCCGACGATGGCGTCCTGGCTGATGCCGAACCAGTCCTCGAAGTGCCGGTTGACCAGCCGGTAGCGCTCCTCGGCGTCGTGGTAGGCGAGCAGCACCGGGACGGCGTCGACCAACTGGTGGAACTCCCGCTCGCGGCGGGCCAGCCGCTCCTCGGTCTGCTTGCGCTCGGTGATGTCCTGGATCACGCCGGTCATGCGGATGGGCTTGCGGGCCGCATCGACGGTGACCTCGGCGCGGCCATGGACGGTCCGCACCTCGCCGTCTTGGCGCACGATGCGGAACTCGGCCTCCACCGGCGCGCGCTCGGCCAGGCATTCGGTGACCATGCTCTCGATGGCGCCGCGGTCGTCGGGATGGACGTGCCGCAGCACGGTGAGGCTGCTGGGGTCCACGTCGCCGCGCCGCTGGCCGAAGATGCGGTACATCTCGTCGGACCACCAGCTCATGCCGGTCTCGATGTCCCACACCCAGTTGCCCAGGTGGGCCACCCGCTGGGCGCTGGCCAGGCCCTCCTCGCTGCGGCGCAGGGCCCGTTCGACCCGGCGGCGCTCGGTGACGTCGTGGACGATGGAAAAGAGCAGGCTCCGGCCGTCGACGCGGATGGGATTGGCGTACACCTCCACATCGCGCACGGCGCCTGAGGCCAGGCGGTGACGCTGGTGGGCGGCGCCGGCGGCACCGTCGCGCGCCGCCCGCAGGGCCTCGGCCACCTGCTCGGCGTCCATGGCGGCGATGTCGGCCAGGGTGCCTTCGATCAGCCGTTCCCGCGGCAGGCCGTAGAAGCGGCAGGCGGCGGCATTGGCGTCGACGATGGCACCCCCGTCCGGGTCCACCAGCAGCATCACCGCCGCGTTCTCGGCGAACATGGCGTAGTAGCGGGCCTCGCTTTCGCGCAGCGCCGCCTCGGCGCGGTCGCGCTCGGCCATCTGGGCGGTCAGGGTGGCGGTACGTTCGGCGACCCGCCGCTCCAGCGTGTTGAGGATCTTCTCCAACTGCTGCTCGGCCCGCCGCCGCCGCCCCGTCTGCGCGACCATGGCCGCCGCATAGACCGCGACCCCGAGGGCGAGGCCCGACGCCGCCCACAGGGCGGTCTCGTTGCGCCCGTAGAACCGCCACAAGCGCTCGCCCAGGGACGGGGCCGTCGCTTGGGCCACCACGACGGCCGCCGGGAGAGGCCCCGGCGCCGGGGCCGCCGTCACGGCGGCGGACAGGCAGGCGACAAGCACGCCGACCGCCACGGCGGGCGCGGCGGCACGCCGCAGGCGACTAACCACACGAACGCGACGTTGTTTGGTCATATTGCCGACGAAATCGATACGATATCAAACTAATGTTAAATAAAATGTGGAAATAATATTTCTACTTTTCTTCATCGTTCAAGCTGTGAATTATATACACCCTCTTCATATTCGAACTTTATTATATCACGACTTGACTTGCAACTCAAAGACGTGGGGCCGCATGGCTGCTGCGCGGCAGCGTCCGGTCGCCCGACGGGCCCGTCTCCGAGGCTGCCCCGCGGCCCGCTTTTTGGTACCATCCGGCCGGTGCCGGCCGCGGCGGACCGGCGGTAGGGAGGATTCGGGTCTATGGCCACCATCGTTCATTGCGATTCCTTCGAGGTGTCCCTCGCCACCGGCCCGGATACCACGGACGTCACCCGGTATCTGGGCGAGATCGTCCGCGACTCCGGGGTGGTGGACGGCAATGCCTACGCCTTTGTCGTCGGCTCCACCGGATCGCTCACCACCATCGAATACGAGCCCGGGGCGGTGGAGGACCTGAAGCGGGCCATCGAGCGCATGGCGCCGCAGAACATCCGCTACGCCCACGAGGAGGCGTGGCACGACGGCAACGGCCACAGCCACGTGCAGGCGGCCATGATGGGACCGTCCCTGGCCGTGCCCGTGCGCCGGGGCAAGCTGCGCATGGGCACCTGGCAGCAGGCCATCCTGATCAACCACGACAACCGGCCCCGGCGCCGGACCGTCGAGGTGACCGTCGTCGGCAACGGCTGAGATCAGAAAAGGCAGCGGTGACGGTCACCCGCTGCCTTCAATGCCCCGAGATATTTTGGCGCGCGCCTAAGAGACGACTTTCGAAGCGCCGTCATCGCGCGCCGGCAAGTTTGCGCGGCACCGGAGTGTCGCGGCCTTCGCATGAGATGGGTCGTAGGAGCGGTTCGTTGGTGCGGCTGTGATTTGACGCCATGCCGGCGGCTTACCATCTAGCATGAGGGAAAATTTGGACTTATTGAAGCTGGCCATCCCTTTCATGCCCTGAATGACGAGAGCTCCAATGTATACGGCTAGTATTCAAGAAAACCGCTGTTTGTGACTCACGCTCTCATTGAGCCTTTATAGGGTAGTTTGCATCTTTTAATATTTTCAAATAGTTTTTGACGGCGGTCTTCTTTAATCTGTATATTTCTTCGTCTCTAAGATACCAGTTTTGTTTCCTGGCATTGGCCACGAATTCGGCGATCTCCTGGTCCACAATCTCCTTGATCTTCTCGATGTCCACCGGTTCGTCGGGCTTGGCTCCGAATTGTTCGTCGACGATTTCGGCAATGCGTTCCCGTTTCAGATACGCTGTACCGAACGCCCCGGCGACCGGGACGCCGACGGCAGCGGCACAGCCACCCAAAGCGAATGCTCCCATCGCCGCTAGAGTCGCCCGCCGTGTCGCCGCGCCCTCAGTGGCCAATTTCCTTTTCAATGCTTCCTCCTTTTTTATTTGCACGATGGCGCTTTCACGTTGGGATCAAGTATTCCCAATAATCCTGGAGTAAAAATTATTCGGTCGCAAGGGCGAGCAATGTTGTTGAATATCAAAAGCACTTGTGCAAATTGCGTTTTTGATTTGGCTTTTACATCACCCCACTGCCCTTCGTATTTATCTCTCAAAAAATCAGTAATGCGCGGAAAATCCACGGATTTCTCAGTTTCTATGATGCTAATCCAAAGATCCGTCTCTTCGAAACAGTTTTGCGTAAGCCATGTAACGGTTTCGCGAGACCATGGTTCTTCTTCGGGAAGATTTTTTCGATATTCTTTATATGATATAAGAACAGCATCAGTAAGAGCTTTTATTTTGTTATTCGTTTCTGTATAGAACCATTGCATAGTTTTGTCATTTTCCAACAGACGCTTTAAATCGTCTTTTTCCGGAAATGCGAATTCCCACGAAATATCCTTCACCATTTCGCTCTCCTCCTCAATTCGGGAACAACGTTAGCGCGAAGCCTATGGGAACAAATGCGGCCAAAAGCAGTACGGCAGTAAATGCCCGGACAACGCGTGTTTGGTAGGGCGTCATCTTGGAGGCGCGAGCCACGTCCCGGTATGCGAAAAAACCTGCGGCGGCGCTCCCGATGACCAACACACCGACCGCGGACATTAAGAAACCGTATGGCAACGCGTACCCGCGCGCTACTCCCTCGAGCCCTGCAGCGGCCAGCGTGAATACACCGATCAAAATTGCCGTGAGAGCGAGCGAGCCTCCAAATGTCTGCTCCATCATCTTGAGGCCGCTCGGAGCGGCCGCGTCTCTTCCATTCGACTCCGGATCGCACATCGAACCCGTCTACCTTTTCGACCTCCGATCCCCCCGTCGGCGACTAACGCCCGAATGGCGTCTTGCGACCAACGAGGATGTACGCATTCTATTCGTTGATCAAGGAGGTTTTCACACAATCAACGTCATTGTTTTGAGGCATGGATTCTAGTGAATTCGACAGCTTGCCGAGCGAAGTTCGCGCGCAGCATGCCGACCACTCAGGTGGTGCTCAGGCAAAATGAAATTGAAAGCGCAAACAAAAAATGCCGAAACAGTTGTTTCGTTCGTATTTTCTGAAAATATCTATAATAAACATAAACTTATTAATACATGCCGCTGAAATTGGAGGGCAATAACTGGACAAATAATTAACAAAATATTCTTTTGCGGCGTTTTTTGTATTTTTTTCATGTGAAAAATAAGCAGCTGTATTGGCAAGCTCCCGGCCAAGCCCTTGAAGCTGTCGCGGGGTGACGATCCCAGGAAAACGGGGGCGGCAGCATTCGATTGGGGCCGATGCCGGAACGCCGAATCCTGAGGCGCGAACTTCTGATCGTCTCAATTCAATCCGATCATGGGAGAGTGTACGGTTCCCGCGAAGCTCAATGCGCTTAAGGCCGAGACCGCCATCTTGCGCTCGCATATGTTTGGTTTCGTCGGAGGTCGCCCGCTTCTTGCCCTTGCGGAGAATTTGGCACCGCCTGGGCGCGAAGGAATCGTCCTTGGGAGCGGCGTAGGGCGTCGGCTAAGCTAGGAGATCAGCACATGACATCCAACCGCACCACGTCCCTGACGGGATGGACCGTCGGGGTCATCGGGCTCGGCCTCATGGGCAAGCCCATGGCCCGCAACCTCCACCGGGCGGGGGCGACGGTGGTCGTCCACAACCGCTCCCGGGGCGTGGTCGACGAGCTGGCCGGCGAGGGCATGGTCGCCGCCGCCGGACCCGCCGACGTAGCGGCCCGTGCAGAGACGGTCATCCTGATGCTGCCGGACACCCCGGCCGTGGCCCATGTGCTGCTGGGCGACGGCGGCGTCATCAGCGGTGTGGGGCCCGACCACCTGATCATCGACATGGGCACCACGGCCGTGACCGAGACCCGGGAATTCGCCGCCGCGGTGGAGGCAAAGGGCGGCGCCTACGTGGACGCGCCCGTGTCCGGCGGCACCATCGGGGCCGAGGGCGGCACGCTGAACATCATGGCCGGCGGCGGAGAGGCCGCCGTGGCCCGGGGCGAACCCCTGTTCGCCGTGCTCGGCAAGAGCGTCGTCCACGTGGGTGCCGTCGGCGCCGGGCAGGTGGCCAAGGCGGCCAACCAGGTGATCGTCGGTCTGACCATCGGCGCCGTGGCCGAGGCCCTCACCCTGGCCCGGCGGGCCGGCGTCGACCCGGCGCGGGTGCGCCAGGCCCTGCGAGGCGGCTTCGCCGATTCCCGCATCCTGGAGGTCCCACGAGCCCATCGGCAAGGCGCGGGGCGATGACCGAGCGAACCCGCATCGGCCGTCTGCAGGTGGCGGCTGTCCTGCGCGACTTCATCGCCGAGGAGGCGGCCCCCGGCACCGGCGTCGAGCCGGCGGTCTTCTGGGCCGGACTGGACGAGATCGTCGGCGATCTGGTGCCGATGAATGCGGCCCTGCTCGAGCGCCGCGACCGGCTCCAGGCGGAGATCGATGCCTGGCACCGGGGCCGTCAGGGACGGCCCGCCAACGCGGCCGAGTACCGGCAGTTCCTGACCGACATCGGCTACCTGGTCCCGGAAGGCGCCGACTTCCACATCACCACGATGGGCGCGGACCCGGAGATCGCTGAGATCGCCGGCCCGCAACTGCTGGTGCCGGTGATGAACGCGCGCTATGCGCTGAACGCGGCCAATGCCCGCTGGGGCAGCCTGTACGACGCCCTGTACGGCAGCGACGTGATCGCCGAGGACGACGGCTGCGAGACCGGCGCCAGCTACAATCCGGCCCGTGGCGCCCGGGTCATCGCCTACGCGACCGGGTTCCTGGACCAGGCGGCGCCGTTGGCGCGCGGCAGCCACGGCGAGGCGACGGCCTATGCGGTCCATGGCGGCACCCTGGCGGTGACCTTGGCGGACGGCGGGACGACGGGGCTGGAGCGGCCGGAGCAACTCGCCGGCAGCCGCGGGGACGAGGTCATCCTGCTGCGCAACAACGGACTGCACATCGAGCTGCACATCGACCGCGGCCATCCGGTCGGCCGGGATCACCCGGCGGGGGTCAAGGACGTGGTCCTGGAAGCGGCCCTCACCACCATTCAGGACCTGGAGGACTCCATCGCCGCCGTGGATGCCGAAGACAAGGTGCTGGCATACCGCAACTGGCTGGGCCTGATGACAGGCGGCCTGGAGGCGACGGTGGAGAAGGGCGGCAAGACGCTGACCCGTCGCCTGGAGCCGGACCGGGACTACGCGGCCCCCGACGGCGGCACCCTGGTCCTGCCCGGACGCAGCCTCATGCTGATTCGCACCGTCGGCCACCTGATGGCCACCGACGCGGTGCTGGACGAAGACGGAGACGAGATCCCGGAAGGCATGCTGGACACAATGGTGACCGCCCTGATCGCCCTGCACGACCTCAAGGGCAACGGACCCGGCAACAGCCGCACCGGCAGCGTCTACATGGTCAAGCCCAAGATGCACGGACCCGAGGAGGTGGCCTTCACCGACACCCTGTTCGGCCGGGTCGAGGATGCCCTGGGACTGGCCCGCCACACCCTGAAGGTCGGGCTCATGGACGAGGAGCGCCGTACCACCGTCAACCTCAAGGAATGCATCCGCGCGGCCAAGGACCGGCTGGTGTTCATCAACACCGGCTTCCTCGACCGCACCGGCGACGAGATCCACACCAGCATGGAAGCCGGGCCCATGCAGCGCAAGGAGGCCATGAAGACGCTCCCGTGGATCCGCGCCTACGAGGACTGGAACGTGGACATCGGCCTGGAGACCGGGCTTCCCGGCCGCGCCCAGATCGGCAAGGGCATGTGGCCCAAGCCCGACGAGATGAAACAGATGGTCGAGATCAAGGCGGCCCATCCGCAGGCCGGGGCCAACTGCGCCTGGGTGCCGTCACCCACCGCCGCCACCCTGCACGCCATGCACTACCACCAGGTGGACGTGGCGGCGCGTCAGAAGGAGCTGGCCGGCCGCGGCCGCGCCGACCTCGGCGCCATCCTGTCCATCCCGCTCCTGCATCGGGTCAACCTGTCGCCCGACGAGGTGCAGGAGGAGCTGGACAACAACGCGCAGGGACTCCTCGGCTACGTGGTGCGCTGGATCGACCAGGGCATCGGCTGCTCCAAGGTTCCCGACATCGACGACGTGGGCCTGATGGAGGACCGGGCGACCTTGCGCATCTCCAGCCAGCACATCGCCAACTGGCTGCACCACGGCACCTGCACCGAGGACCAGGTGATGGAGACCCTCAAGCGCATGGCCGCCGTGGTGGACCGCCAGAACGAGGGCGACCCCGCCTACCGGCCCATGGCGCCCGAGTTCGGGGACAGCGTCGCCTTCATGGCCGCCTGCGACCTGGTGTTCCAGGGCCGCGATCAGCCCAACGGCTACACCGAGTTCATCCTCCACGCGCGCCGCCGCGAGGCCAAGGCCCGGTACGGCGGCTGACGGGCGGGCCGGACGGACGGACTGCCGCGCGAACTGAAAGGTAGAATTTCCGGACAACCGCATGAAGATAGCGGTTGAAGCGGCGGGCGCCCCGGCTAGAATGCGTCAACCCCTGGCAATCCCGTGCCTTTCCGTTGCGTAGGGGCACGTTTCGGACCCGGTTCTCATGTCGTCGTGCCGCCCGAGATACTTGGCGTTGCTGGCATTCCTGGCGTGTTTCGTCGCCGGGCAGGCGGGCGTCGGCGTGGTTTCCGACTGGCTGGATTCGGCACCCCGGCTGGCCGGGGAATGCTTGGCCGACGCCGAGGAGGCGTTGGGCGACGGCAAGGCACCCGAGGACGTCGCGCCGGGTCTCCGCTCCCTGATCCCCTCTGCGGACGGTTGCCGCGCGCCGACCATGGACGGGGATTCGGCGCTCGCCGCCCGAGCCGTCTTCGATCTGCTCCCCGACTCCACCGGTCCGCCCGCCGCTTAGATCCTAATTCCCCGTATGTCCGCCGGCCGGGGCCATCGCTGGCCGGGCCGGCGCCGCCCAGTTGGGACCGGGTTCGATCATCCCGTGGCCAGCCGGCGACCGCAAGGTAGCCGCAGCGGTTGCGGTGGTGGGCGATCCACCCACAAGCATCTTCGACACGAGCCGTGTCGACAATCCACAGTCAACGGAGACACCAGTGACCGACCCCACCGAGTCACACCGCGGGACCCAGCCGCCCGCCGCAAGGCGGTCGCCACGCCGGGTTTTGCACAAGGCCCGCCGGGCTTTGCTGCCCGGCTTCCTGAGCGGCGGGCTCTATACCCTGCTCTACTATGTCCACGAAGACATCCGGCACCTGGCCGAGCGGACCGCGTCCGGAGACAAGCTCTATTTCCTGGTGCCCATCGTCATCGCGTTCGCGTTCTCCTTCGCGCACGGCTGGTTCACCGACCGGTTCTGGGACGTCCTGGGTCTGCGGGCCAAGCACTAGGGGGACCCACGGATCATGGACGCGGTCAGTTTCCTCGACCTCAATCTCGCCACGGTCG
The DNA here is from genome assembly GCA_028277795.1 of Rhodospirillales bacterium. Taxonomy (GTDB): domain Bacteria; phylum Pseudomonadota; class Alphaproteobacteria; order Rhodospirillales; family JANQFP01; genus JANQFP01. The sequence goes on along the minus strand of JANQFP010000104.1, from coordinate 20,149 downwards.
TCGTGCTGTTTCTGGTCGGCTTCGTGGGCGGAATGGTGAGCGGGTTCATCGGCTCCGGCGGCGCGTTCGTGCTGACGCCCGCCATGATGAGCCTGGGCGCGCCGGCCATCGTCGCCGTGGCCAGCAACATGGCCCACAAGTTCCCCAAGGCCCTGGTCGGCGCCTTCAAGAGGGCCCGGTACGGGCAGGTGGACGTCAAGCTCGGCATCATGATGGGCGTGTTCGCCGAGGCGGGCGTGTTCACGGGCAAGGTGCTGATGACCGATATCCGGAGCCGCTTCGGCGACACCGGAACCGATCTCTACGTGTCGGCGATCTTCGTCGTCGTGCTCAGCACGGTCGGCCTCCTGGTGCTGCGCGACGCCCTGGTCAGCCGCCGCCGGGAGGGAGGCGCCGCGGAGGTCGAGCACAAGACGCCGCCACTGGCGCGCTGGGTGCAGTCGGTCCGCATCCCGGGTACCATGATGCGATTCAAGTCCATCGGCGACCGCGAGGTCTCGGTGCTGTTCATCGCGCCGCTCGGCTTCGCCACCGGCCTGCTGGCGGCGTCGATCGCGGTCGGCGGCTTCATCGGTGTCCCGGCGATGATCTACGTGCTCGGCGTGCCGGCCATCATGGCGACGGCCACCGAGCTGGTGGTCGCCTTCGTCATGGGTTTCGGCGGCAGCATGTTCTATGCCTGGGACGGTTTCGTGGATATCCGCCTGTCGTTGATCATTCTTGCCGGGTCCCTGTTCGGCGTCCAGGTCGGCGCCATCGGCACCACCTACGTCAAGGACTGGGTGGTGAAGCTGATCATGGCGTTGATCATGCTGATCGTTCTGGTCAGCCGGTTTTTCAAGATCCCGGTCTACCTGTCCGATCTCGACATGATCGAGTCCCTGTCGCCGACCTTGAGCGGGGTCTTGAGCGGCGTCAGCTTCGGGACCCTGGCGTTGGCGTTGCTGGTCGGAGCCGGCGCCATCCTCGGGGCCCTGGTCAAGGGGATGGCCCGACACCGCCGCGAGACCCGCGCCGAGGCCGACCTGGCGTCGGCCACGTGAGTCGGCGGGTGGCACGCGGAAAATGATGACCCGAATTCTGGAGGATTGAACGATGCCGGGCTTGAACCTGTCGCCCGTCGGGCGGTTCGAGAAGATCCTGCTGGCGACCGAAGGCTCCCATTACAGCACCGGAGCCGAGCGGGTGGCCATCGCGATGTGCGCCAAAGCGGGCGCCCACCTCTATGCCATGACCGCCGTCTTCGGGGGCAAGACCGAGGGCGGGTTCATGGGGCCGCTGGCGGACAAGGAGGTGGCGGGAGGGGCGGCGCAGCACCTGGACGACATCGAAAAGCGGGCTGCCGAGGCCGGCGTGGCATGCACCAAGCTCCTGCAGGAGGGCGACGATCCCTACAAGGTGATCGTCCAGACCTCGCGGGACACGGTCTCCGACGTGGTGGTCATGGGGCGGCGCGGCCGCCGCGGTCTGGCCCGGCTGATGCTGGGCGATGCCACGGCCAAGGTGATCGGCCACGCGCCGTGCAGCGTGCTGGTGGTTCCCGAGCAATCGGACATGTGGGACCGGGTCCTGCTGGCCACCGACGGCTCCCGGTTCAGCGATGCCGCCGCCGTGACGGCCGCCGAGCTCGGCAAGTGCTGCAATGCCCCCGTCATCGTCCTGTCGGTCAAGGTGCCCTTCCACAGCGAACAGCGCCAGGCGGAGGCACAGCCCATCGTGGACAGAGTGCTGGCGTTCATGGAGGAACAGGGTGTGCCGGCCGAAGGCATGGTGGCGGACGGGGTGGCGGAAAAGACCATCGTTGCCGTCGCCGCAGAGAAGAGCGCCAACCTGATCGTCCTCGGCAACTTCGGCCGCACCGGCCTCGATCAGGTGCTGTTCGGCAGCAAGGCCGAGCGCGTGATCAACACCGCCTCCTGCCCGATCATGGTCGTCCGCAGCGGCGGGTGAGGGACCGCCACGCTCAGTCTTCGTAGGCCTTGATCAGGGCCTGGGTGCCGTCCTCGCGGCAGCCCATGTCGACCAGTTTCTCGTATTTCGCCAATGCCGTCTTGACGCCGGGCAGGTCGAAGCCCAGGCGCTCGGCCTCGGCGATGGCGATGCCCATGTCCTTGATGAAGTGGTGGACGAAGAAGCCGGGCGCGAAGTCGCCGTCCAGCATCTTCGGCCCCAGGTTGTTGAGCAGGAAGCTGGCGGCGGCGCCGGCGCCGATGGACTCCAGCACCCGCTTGGGATCGAGGCCGGCGCGGCGGGCGTAGACCAGCGCCTCGGTGGCGCCCAGCATGTTGCCGGTGACCACGATCTGGTTGCACGCCTTGGTGTGCTGGCCGGCGCCGGCCGGGCCCTGCAGCACGATGTTCTTGCCCATCAGCTCGAACAGGGGCAGCACGTCGTCGAAGGCGTCCTCGTCGCCGCCCACCATGATCGACAGCCGGGCCTCGCGGGCGCCCACGTCGCCCCCCGACACCGGGGCGTCCAGCGCCTTCACCCCCTTGGCCGCGGCGGCCTCGGCGATGCGGGCGGCGAGGCTGGGCTCCGACGTGGTCATGTCGATGAGGATGGCGCCGGACCGGGCCCGCTCGACGATGCCGCCGGGCTCCAGGTAGACCTGCTCCACGTCGGCCGGATAGCCGACCATGGTGATGACCACGTCCGCGTTGGCCGCCACCTCGCCCGGCGAGTCGTGCCACACCGCGCCCGCGTCGAGCAGATCCTGGGCGCTGCTCCGGGTGCGGGTGTAGACGTGGAGCGCGTAGCCGGCGGCCTGGAGATGCCCGGCCATGCTCCTGCCCATGATCCCCAGACCGACGAAACCGACCGTGGTGCTGTCCGCGGTGACCGTCATGTCGCTGCGCTCCCCATGTCGTTTGGCCTGCGGCCGATGGTAACGCGGAATCCGGCCCCCAACTACGCCGCCATCGGGCGGCCGTCGTCGCGCAGGACGACGTAGAGCGCCGGGATGACCAGCAGGGTCAGCGCCGTCGACGAGGCCAGGCCGAAGACAAGGGAGATGGCCAGCCCCTGGAAGATGGGGTCGGCGAGGATGAAGGCGCCCCCGATGATGGCGGCCAGGGCGGTCAGCAGGATGGGCTTGAAGCGCACGGCGCCGGCCTCGATGAGCACGTCGCGCAGGGAGGTGTCCGCGTGCTGGCCGTGGCGGATGAAGTCCACCAGCAGGATGGAGTTGCGCACGATGATCCCGGCCAGCGCGATGAAGCCGATCATGGAGGTGGCGCTGAACGGGGCGTCGAACAGCCAGTGGCCGAAGACGATGCCGATCAGTGTCAGCGGCACCGGGGTCAGGATCACCAGCGGCAGGCGGAAGCTGCCGAACTGGCCGACCACCAGCAGGTAGATGGCCAACAGGGCGAAGGCGAACGCGATGCCCATGTCGCGGAAGGTGATGTAGGTGATCTCCCACTCCCCGTCCCACAAAACCGTGGTCTCGGATTCGTCCACCGGCTGGCCGTGGTAGCGCACCTCGGGCGGGCCCGACGGCCCCCAGTCCATGGCGGCCAGTTCGTCCTCCACCGCCAGCATGGCGTAGACCGGTGCGTTGAACCGCCCCGAAGGCTCGCCCATGACCAGCTCGGCGTGGCGGCCGTTGCGGCGGAACAGGGGATGGGAGGCCCGTTCGCGGTGCACCGTCACCACGTCGCCCAACTCGACCACGGCGCCGGTGTCGGCCGCCTCGCCGGGCGCCGGGATGGGCGTGCTCAGCAGATGTTCTCCGATGGCTAACCGTTCCTTGGGCAATCGGACGGCGATCTCGATGGGGTTCACCCCATGGCCGCGGTGGGAGTAGCCGACGCTGATGCCGCCGAGAAGCGCCCGCAGGGTGTCGTAGACGTCGCGCTCGTGGACGCCGTGGTACTCCAGGTTCTCCTGGTCGATGGACAGGCGCAGGCGCTCCGGCGGCTCGCCCAGGGAGTCGTCCACATCGACGACGAAGTCCACCGCCTCGAAGGCCTGCCGCACCCGCGCCGCGGCGGCCCGGCGGGTGGCCTCGTCGGGTCCGTAGACCTCGGCCAGCAGGGTGCTCAGGACCGGCGGCCCGGGCGGCACCTCGACCACCTTCAGCGCGGTGCCGTCGGGCCGCGGCAGGTCGGCCAGGCGCTGGCGGATGTCGAGCGCGATGGCGTGGCTGGTGCGGTCGCGCTCGCCCTTGGCCGTCAGGTTGACCTGCAGGTCGCCCTGCCAGGGCTGGTCGCGCAGGTAGTAGTGGCGCACCAGGCCGTTGAAGTTGAAGGGCATGGCGGTGCCGGCGTAGGCCTGGGCGTGGACCAGCTCGGGCAGGTCCGCGAGCCGGTCGGCGGCCGCCATCAGAAGCCGCTCGGTGGCCTCCAGGCTGGCCCCGTCGGGGAGGTCCACCACCACCTGGATCTCGGACTTGTTGTCGAAGGGCAGCAGCTTGACGGTGACGTCCCGGGTGACGAAGGGCAGGACCGCGACTACGGTCGCCAGGCCGACGGCGGCCAGGAACACCCACGACCGCCACCGTCCGACCAGCAGGGGCCGGGCCACCCAGCGGTAGAACCGGGCCAGGGCGCCGCTGGCGGCGTGGCCATTGTCGTGGGCCGGCTGGGTTCCCGGAGCCGGCAGGTCGGCGCCGCGGCAGGCCACCTGGCACAGCATCCATGGCGTGACGATGACGGCGACGAAGAACGAGAACAGCATGGCCGCCGACGCGTTGGCCGGGATGGGGCTCATGTACGGCCCCATGAGCCCGGAGACGAACATCATCGGCAGCAGGGCGGCGATGATGGTCAGCGTGGCGATGATGGTGGGATTGCCGACCTCGGCGACGGCGCGCACGGTGGCGCCCACCGGGTCGTCGGTGCCCTCCATGCGCCAGTGGCGGACCGCGTTCTCGACCACCACGATGGCGTCGTCCACCAGGATGCCGATGGAGAAGATGAGCGCGAACAGGCTCACCCGGTTGAGGGTGTAGCCCATCATCCAGGAGGCGAACAGGGTGAGCAGGATGGTGGCCGGGATCACCACCATGACCACCACGCCCTCGCGCCAGCCGAGGGTGAAGGCGATCAGCGCGACGATGGACACGGTGGCCAGCAGCAGGTGGAACAGGAGCTCGTCCGACTTCTCCAGCGCCGTCTCGCCGTAGTTGCGGGTCACCGTCACCGCGACCTCGGGCGGCACCAGGCGGCCTTTCACCGTCTCCAGGGTGGCCAGCACCTCCTCGGCGACGACCACCGCGTTGGCCCCCTTGCGCTTGGCCAGCGCCAGGGTGACGGCGGGGCGGCGGTCGAAGCCGCCGGCTCCGTCGGGCGCCAGGTGCCAGACCCGGTGCTCGTCGGGCTTGGCGCCGATGACCACGCGGGCCACGTCCTTGACGTAGACCGGGCGGCCATCGCGGGTGGTGATGAGCAGCAGCCCGATGTCGGGAACGCCCTGCAGGGTCTGGCCGGCGGCCACCGGCAGGGCCCGGTCCGCCTCGCGCACCTTGCCGACCAGGAACGACCGGTTGGCGCTGCGCACCTTGTCGACGAGCTGGCCCAGGGTGACGCCGTAAAGGGACAGGCGCTCCGGATCGGGCTCGACGCGGATCTGGTCGGGCCGGCCGCCGACCAGGAAGGTGAAGCCCACGTCGTCCACCTTGACCAGCTCGAACAGCAGCTCCTCGGCGATGTCGTAGAGCGCGTTGTCGGTCCACCGGTCCCGGTGGCGGGCCTCGGGCGACAAAGTGAGGGTGAGGATCGGCACGTCGTTGATGCCGCGGCCGACGATGTGGGGCTCGGGGATGCCGATGGGCAGGCGGTGCAGGTTGGCGCGGATCTCGTCGTGGACGCGGAGGATGGCCACGTCCTGGTCGGTGCCCACCTCGAACCGGGCGGTGACCATGACCCGGTCGTCCTCGCTCAGGGAATAGACGTGCTCGACGGCGTCGATGCCGTTGACCACGTCCTCCAGGGGCTCGGTCACCAGCTCCACCGCGTCGGCCGCCTTGAGGCCGTCGGCGGTGACCAGGATATCGACCAGCGGCACGCTGATCTGGGGCTCCTCCTCGCGCGGCAAGACCGCCAGGGCGACGATGCCGACGGCGAAGGCCGCCATCAGGATCAGCGGCGTCAGGGGCGAGTCGATGAAGGTGCGGGTGAGCACCCCGGAGATGCCGAGCTTCATGGGAACGATCCCGTCACGGCGCCGGCGGCGGCACCAGCACGTCACCGGGCCTGAGGCCGGACAGGATCTCCACCCCGCCGGGCGCCGGCTGGCCGGGCTGCACCACCACCTCGGCGCCGTCGTCCAGGCGCACGTAGGTGAGGCCGTAGCGCCGGAACAGATAGGTCTCGGGCACCACCATGGTGGTCCTGCGGCCGGTGGCCACGTACACCGGCACCCGCTCGCCGACGAAGAAGTCGCCGAGGCCGTCCACGTCCACGTCCGCCACCACCCGGCCCTGGGCCATCTCCGGGTAGACCTGGCGCACCCGGCCGGTCCGCGTCTCCGAGGCGCCGCCGTCCGCCGTCAGGCCGGGCGTGCCCACCAGCACCTCGTCGCCGGTGTTCAGGAACCGGGCGTGCCGTTCCGGCAGGTACATGCGCAGGACGAAGCCCTTGGCGGTGATGGTGGCCACCGTCTCGCCGGGCAGGACCACGGCGCCCTTGGTCAGGTGGACCTTGAGCACGCGGCCGGCGGCCGGGGCGACCACCGCCCCTTCGGCCTGCTGCTGGACAACTACCTGGCGCTCGGCGGCCACGGCGGCGAGGTCGCGGGTGACCACCTCCAGGTCGGTCTCGGCCACGTCGAGGCGGGCCTTGGCCACGGTGCCGCTGGCGTGCAGCTTGCGCACCCGGGCCAGCGCCGTTTCCGCCAGCTTCTTCTGGGACTCCAGCGCCTGGATGCGGGCCTCCACCGACTTGCGGCGCAGGCGCAGCTTCGGGTCCGCCACGTGGGCCACCACTTGGCCGGCGGTCACCTGACTGCCCTCGTCCACCGACAGCTTGTCGACCGTGCCGCCGATGCGGGTGCGGGCCGCGGTCACGTCGACCGTCTCGACCGTGGCGAACACCGCCTTCCGGTCTTCGACGTCCACTTCGGCGACGGTGAACGGCTCGGCCGCGGCGGCCGCCGTCAGGGCCGCCCACAGGCCCAGGGCCAGCGGCACGCGCAGCAGCGCGCGGCGGCGGGCGGCGATTGGACGATGGCTGGCCGGCATGGCGGTCACCTTGGTCACGGAAACGCTGTATATTAGATAATACTAATTTAGGTAATTTCGATATGCGTTTTTCGCCGGCCCCCTATGCGGGCTAAAACCGCCGCCGGCTCAGCCGTCGGCGTCCGTCACCACCTTGCGTCGGCCGCCGCGGCCCTCTTCGAACACCACCCGGCGCTCGGGCACCCCCGCCGGGTCCTCGTGGATCAGGACCTCGGCGCCGGGGAACGCCGTCTCGATGTCGTACATGACCTCTTCGGCGATCTCGTGGGCCTCGCGCAGGGTGATGTCGGCGCGCATCTCCAGGTGCATCTGGATGAACACGTTGGGGCCCGATCGGCGGGTCCTCAGGTCGTGCAGGGACAGCACCCGCGGGTGGGCCAGGGCCAGGTTCCGGATGCGCTGGCGCTCGTCGTCGGGCAGCTCGCGGTCCATGACCAGGTCCATGGCCTCCCGCCCCAGGCGCCAGGCGCCGTAGATGATGTAGGCGGCGATGGCGAGGGCGAACAGGGGATCGGCGAGCAGCCAGCCCAAGCGCGCCGTCAGAACCAGGGAGACGATGACGCTGAGGTTGACCAGCAGGTCCACCTGGTAGTGGAGCGAATCGGCACCGATGGCCACCGAGCCCGTGCGCCGCACCACGTAGCGCTGGAACCCGACCAGCCCCAGGGTGAGGACGATGGCCAGCCCCATGACCGCGATGCCCACGTCGGAATGGGGCACGGGTCGGGGATGGGTCAGGCGTTCGGCCGCCTCGATGAGCAGGAAGGCGGCGGAGCCCAGGATGAATGCCGACTGGGCGAGGGATGCCAGGGGCTCGGCCTTGCCGTGGCCGAAGCGGTGCTCCCGGTCCGGCGGCACCAGGGCCTGACGGACGGCCAGAAGGCTGATCAGGGACGCCGCCGCGTCGAGCAGGGAATCGATGAGGGTGGACAGCATGCTGACGGCGTCGGTCGTCACCCAGGCGCCGAACTTGGCGGCGACCAGCACCGAGGCGACGCCGACCGACGCATAGGTTGCGGCGCGCATCAGCCGCCCCGCCCGCTCCGGCGGCAGGGCGGGATCGACCGCCGCGGGGGCTTCGTTGGACGTGGTCACGGATACAGCCGCTCTTCGGCCCAGCCGTTGTCGCGGCGATGATACACGACCCGGTCGTGCAGGCGGTAGGGACGGTCCTGCCAGAACTCGATCATCTGCGGCCGCACCCGGTAGCCCCACCAGTACGCGGGCCGCGGCACCGTGCCGAAGCCGTAGCGGGTGGTGACCTCCGCCACCTTGCGCTCGAGCTCGAACCGGCCGTGCAGGGGGCGCGACTGGGCCGACGCCCAGGCGCCGATCTGGCTGGCCCGCGGGCGGGAGGCGAAATAGGCGTCGGCCTCCTCGTCGCCCACCGGCTCCACCGGGCCCTCGATGCGCACCTGCCGGCCGAGGGACTTCCAGTAGACGCACAGGGCCGCCCGCGGGTTGGCCGCCAGCTCGACCCCCTTGCGGCTTTCGGCGTTGGTGTAGAAGACGAACCCGTCCTCGTCGAAGCCCTTGATCAGGACCATGCGCACCGAGGGCGCGCCGTCGGCGTCGGCGGTGGCCAAGGCGGCGGCGTTGGCGTCCGTCGACTCCGAATGCTCGGCCTCGGCCATCCATTCGCCGAACAGGGCGATGGGGTCCTGGCGGGTCGTCTTCTCGGTCATGGCCCCTCCCGGTACCCGGTCGCAACCGGTTTGGCAACCCCTCCGGCGGCCGGCGCGGCGGCCATTGGCCGGGCGCGGAGTCTGGATTATCTTAAGAGTACAGGGCCCATCGATCGGAGGTGCCGACCATGATGACCGTCAAACGCATCGCCGTCCCGGTGGCCGTCGCACTCGCCGTGGCCGCCTGCGCCAACCAGGGCCAGCAGCCCGTGATCAACAAGGAACTCATCGGCACCCTGGGCGGGGCCGCCCTCGGCGCCTATGGGGGCGCCCAGTTCGGCAGCGGCACGGGGCAGCTGGCCGCCGTTGCCGTCGGCACCCTGGCCGGCGCCTATTTCGGCGGCGAGATCGGCCGCTCGCTGGACAAGGCCGACCAGGCCTACGCCCAGCGCAGCGCCCAGAACGCGCTGGAGTACAACCGCACCGGCGAGACCTCCTCCTGGCGCAACCCGGACAGCGGCCACGCCGGCGCCACCACGCCGACGCGCACCTACCAGAACGCCAAAGGCCAGGACTGCCGCGAGTACGAGACCGTGGTCACCATCGACGGCCGCAACGAGAAAGCCATCGGCCGCGCCTGCCGCGAGCCCGGCGGCGTCTGGCGCATCGTGCAGTGACGACGGCGGGCCGGCGCTGAATGAAGGACCCCTACGACATCCTGGGCGTCCGCCGCCGCGCCAGCCAGCAGGAGATCAAGCGGGCCTACCGCACCCGGGCGCGCGAGCTGCACCCCGACAACAACCCGGGGAGCCGCTGGGCCGAGGACGATTTCAAGGACCTGGCCGCCGCCTACGCCCTGCTGTCCGATCCCGAGACCCGTGCCGCCTTCGACAGCGGCGACATCGACGCCAACGGCACCCGCGTCCGGCGCGGCACCTGGAGCCGTGGCCGCGGCCCCGGCCGCGGTCCCTTCAAACCCGACGTCCGCCGGCAACGCGGCAAGGGGGCGACCATCAAGGTGCGCGGCGCCGACATCTCCTATGCCGTGGACGCGGACTTCCTGGAGGCCGCCCACGGAATCGTGAAACGGATCGCGCTCACCGACGGCCGCACCCTGGAGGTGCGGGTGCCGGCCGGCACCGAGGACGGCCAGACCCTGCGGCTGAAGGGGCAGGGCACGGCGGGCATCGGCGGCGGCGACGCCGGCGACGCGTTGGTGGAGGTGCGGGTGGCGCCCCATCCCCTGTTCGTCCGCAAGGGGGCGGACGTTCACGTGGAGGTCCCGGTCACCCTGCCCGAGGCGGTGCTGGGCGGGCGCATCGAGGCGCCGACCATCGACGGCCCGGTCACCGTGACCGTGCCCGAAGGGGCCAACAGCGGCACCGTGCTGCGCCTGCGCGGCAAGGGCCTGGCCCAGCGCAACGGCGGGCGCGGCGACCAGTACGTGACCCTGAAGGTCGTGCTGCCGCCGAAACCGGACAAGGACCTCGCGGCCTTCGTCCGCAAGTGGGGGGCCAAGCACCCCTACCGGGTGCGCGGCCGGGAGACCGGCGGCCAGTGAGGCGGCGATGACGGCCGACCCCTACGAAACCCTGGGCGTGTCCCGCGACGCCGGTGCCGCCGACTTCAAGAAGGCGTACCGCGAGCTGGCCCGCGAGCCGCGCCATGACCGGATGGTCAACGACGAGAGCATGCCGGTGGTGCTCGACCTGCCGGACCAGCTCTACGCGCCGCGCCGGGACCTGCGTGAGGTCCTGGACGACAGGTAATCCCGCGGCCCCGCATCAGCCATCGCTTGTGGCGCCGCCGCCGGCTCCCTATGTTGTGCAGTGCAAAATGGGGTGAGGGAAACGGCCGTGGCGGAGCAGATTCGGTACGTGTTGGAGGGCAAGCCGGAGCCCGGCGAGACCCGCGAGGTGGCGCCCGGCGTGCACTGGCTGCGCATGCCGCTGCCGTTCCAGCTCGACCACATCAACCTGTGGCTGCTGGAGGACGGCGACGGCTGGACCATCGTCGATACCGGCATCAACCGCGACGAGGTCAAGGCGGCGTGGGAGATCATCTTCGCCCGCCACTTCGCCGACCGCCCCGTCAACCGGGTGATCGTCACCCACTTCCATCCCGATCACGTGGGCCTGGCCGGCTGGCTCACCGAGCGGTTCGGCGTCGAGCTGTGGATGCCCCTGGGCGAATGGGCCTTCGGGCGCATGCTCAAGCTGGACGACGGGGCCGCCGGGCTGGAGGACTTCCGCCGCTTCTACCGGGCCGCCGGCTTCGACGACGTGTTGCTGGAGAAGGTGGACGAGCGCAAGCGGGCCTACCCGCGGCGCATCTCGCCCATTCCCGGAGCCTTCCGGCGCATCGCCGAGGGCGACGTGATCCCCATCGGCGGCCGCGGCTGGCGGGTCATGGTGGGCACCGGCCACTCGCCCGAGCACGGGTGCCTGTACTGCCCGGAGATCGGGGTGCTCATCTCCGGCGACCAGGTGCTGCCGCGGATCAGCCCCAACATCAGCGTGTGGCCCCAGGAGCCCGAGGCCAACCCGCTGCGGCTCTACCTGGACAGCCTGCCCAAGTTCCAGCGGCTGCCCGCCGACACGGTGGTCCTGCCCAGCCACGACCAGCCGTTCACCGGCCTGCACCCACGGCTCGAGCAGCTCGCCCACCATCACGACGCCCGCTTGGCCGACACGGCGGCGGCGTGCGCCCGTCCGTGCACCGGCATCGACATCCTCAAGCACCTGTTCAAGCGCGAGCTGGATAGCCATCAGCTCTTTTTCGCCATCGGCGAAAGCCTGGCGCACCTGCATTTCCTGATGGGGGAGGGATACATCGGCCGCACCCGCACCGCCGACGGCGTCGACCTGTTCCGTCAGGCCGCCCCGGAAGGTGCTGAAATGTAAACGCAGTGAACGCAGAGGTTTCGCCGAGGGCGCAGAGAATAGATCCCGCGCCGCTACGCGGCGCAGTCCTTCTCCTCCGCGTTCTCAGCGAAACCTCCGCGACCTCGGCGTTTCATGGCCACGAAGTGTACCCGGCCGCCCGCCGGCCGCGCGGCGGTCAGGTGGCGAAGGCGGCCTTGCGGATCTGGTCTTCGGGGATGTTGGCCAGGGGATCGGCGCTGTGGCAGTAGAGGTCGTAAAGGGTCTCGATGACCGCGTTGGCCTCCTCGCCGTTCAGCGAATAATAGATGGTCTGGGCCTCGCGTCGGGTCTTGACCAGATCGTCGCGGCGCAACCGCGCCAGATGCTGGGACAAAGCCGACTGGCTCAGTCCGATCATCTTCTCCAACTCGCTGACGCACTTCTCGCCCTGGACCAGGCGGCACAGGATGAGAAGGCGGTGCTGGTTGCTCATGGCCTTGAGCAACGTGCTGGCACGGCGTGCGTTTTCCTGAAGTCGTTCAAGTTCCATAGCCTGTTACCACTTGTCCCCTGCCTCAGTCACGGCACCGACCGGATCTCCTCCGGCTACGACGGCCGAGCCGCCGCGCCACCCCCTGTCCGACCTCAACGCTGGTATACAATACCCGTTATTGTATTAAGGAATTATAATGTAGTGGACGCCGAACGCCAGCGCCAGCCAAAATTTGCCGACGCGTTGTGCGGCGCACAACGGACTCTCCCCTGATCGCTCCCCATAGTGGTCCCTGGCGCCACCCTCCGACCGCCGATACTGGTCAGGAATGGGGCCGAAATTGCCATTTCGGTCCGGTATCATGACAGGGGCGCACACGAGACGGGGCCTGCCATCGCCGTGCCGCAAAGCGAAATTCGTGTGTGCGGCGCAGCATCGACGCCGGCGATTGCGGGCGGGCGTGGATGCGGCTTGCCGGGTTCGGCGGGGCGGTGTTATGAGCGATTCCCGGCACCCGGCGCCGAGTCCAGGAAAAGGCGAGCCTCCATGAGCACGGTCAAACTGGACCTCACGGGCCTCAGTTGCCCGCTGCCCGTCCTGCGGGCCCGCAAGGCCGCGGCCGACTTGGCCCCTGGCCAGGTGCTGGAGGTCCTGGCCACCGACCGCGACGCGCCGAAAGACTTCGAGACCTTCTGCGAGGCCGCCGGACATGCGCTGGTGTCGTGCACCGAGGACGGCGGGGTGTTCACCATCGTCGTCCGCCTCGGCGGCTGATGCCGGCGTGCCATAGAACCGACTCGCGAAGCGCCGTCATGGCGCGCCGGAAAGCCAGCGCGGCGCTTGAGCGCCACCGCCTTCGCATGAAATGGCCCGGAGGGTCATTTCATTGGCGTGGCGGTATCTCAACCACCGGCCGCAGTCGATTACAGGAAGCGGACCGGGGACACGGCCTCGGGCGTAACACCCCGTTGCGTCAGGTCGGCGGGCGGTGCCGTGCCGGTGACCAGCGCAGCCGCCAGCCGGCCCATGGCCGGCGAGGTCAGCACCCCGGCGCCCCCCTGGCCGGCCAGCCAGAAAAACCCGTCGGCCCGGGGATCGAAACCCGCCGCCGGCAGCTTGTCGGCGAAGAAGCTGCGCAGGCCGGCCCACTTGCGGGCGATGGTGGGGACCGGGAGGGTGGTGGCGGTCTCCACCCGGTCCACGGCGATGGCCACGTCAAGGTCCTCGGGCTGGGCGTCGCACGGGGGCGACGGCGTCTGGTCGCAGGGTGACACCAGAACACGGCCGGCGTCGGGCTTGAAGTAGAACGCCTCGTCGATGTCCACCACCATGGGCCAGGCGCCCGGGTCGACCCCGTCCGGCGGATCGAAGGTGATGGCCGTGCGCCGCTTGGGCGTCAGGCCCAGAGGTGCGAGGCCGGCCAGCCCCGCCAGCTCGTCGGCCCAGGCGCCGGCGGCATCGACCACCACCGGGGCGGTCAGGACGCCGGCCTTGGTCTCGGCCCGCCAACGCCCGTCACCGGTGCGCTCCAGGCCACCGATCCGGGCGCCGCTGACGACCGTGCCGCCGGCCGCCCGGATGCCGCGCAGATACCCCTGATGCAGGGCGTCGACGTCGATGTCGCAGGCCCTCGGCTCGTGGACCGCGCAGGCGGCCGCATCCGGCCGCACCACCGGGACCAAGGCCGCCACCGCGGCACCGTCGATGAGGTCGATGTCGGCCACGGCGTCCCGGCACTGGGCGAACAAGGCCTCGGCCCGGGGGCGCTGGTCGTCGCGGGCCAGGTGCAGCAGGCCGCGCGGCGTCAGCAACGGCGCCTCGGCGAATCCGGCCGGCGGGTTCTCCAGGAACGAACGGCTGGCCGCGGCCAGGGCCCAGATCAAGGGCTGCCCGTAGCTTTCGGTGAACAGGGCGGCGGAGCGGCCAGTGCTGTGATAGCCCGGGAAGTCCTCGGCCTCGGCCACGGTGACCCGGACCCCGTCGGCGGCGAGGAAGAACCCGGCGGCGGCCCCGGCGATGCCGGCGCCGACGATCAACACGTCGCCGTCACGGGTGGCCGGCGCGGTGCTCATTCGGCCGGCTTGTGTTCCATGGGTGCCCGGCCGCGGGCCGCCCGCCGGCCCTCGGCGGCGCCCGCCACCAGGGTCAGCATGGGCGGGATGATGGCCAGGGTCAGCACCGCCGACAGGGTGAGGCCGCCCACCACCACCGACCCCAGGCCCCGGTAGAGCTCGGCCCCGGCGCCCGGGAAGACGACCAGCGGCAGCATGCCGAAGACGCTGGTCAGCGTGGACATGAAGATGGGGCGGATGCGGTGCCGGGTGGCGGCGACGATGGAGTCCTCCAGCGACATGCCGTCGGTGCGCAGGTGGTAGAGGGTCTGGTGGACCAGCAGGATGGCGTTGTTGACCACGATGCCGACCAGGATGACGAAGCCGAGCAGGGTCAGCATGTCGAGCGGCTGGTGGACGAACAGGTTGAGCACGGCCAGGCCGCCGATGCCCCCGGCCGCGGCCACCGGCACCGACAGCAGGATGATCAGCGGGTAGGCGAAGCTCTCGAACAGCACCGCCATCACCAGGTAGACGATGGCGATGGCCAGCAGCAGGTCCCACACCATGTGGTTCCACGCTTCGGTCAGCTTGTCCGCCGTGCCCGCCATGCGCATGCGCACGCCGTCCGGCAGGCCGCGCTCGGACAGGGGCCCGATGACCTGATCGCGCAGCAGGTCCATGGCCGCCTCGAGGGGCAGCTGGTTGGACGGGCGGATTTCGAGGGTGACCGTGCGCTCGCGCTCGATGTGGCGGATCTCGGTGGGGCCCGAGGTCACCCGCACGTCGGCCAGGGAGCGGACCGGCAGGATCTTGCCCGACTGGGTGACCACCGGCAGGCTGTCGATGCCCTGGGTGGAGGTGATGCGGCGTTCCGGCCCCATCAGAATGAGGTCGATGCGCTGGCCCTCCACCGTGATCTCGGCCACCCGGAGGCCGTCGTTGAAGGCGTCCACGGTGTCGCTGAACTCCCGCGCCGTCACCCCGTTGTCGGCCAGCCGCAGCGGATCGGGGAAGATGCGCACCTCCGGCGCCCCCAGCTCCAGGCCCGGCTTGGGACGGAGCTGGTGGCCGTCGTCCCGGGGCAGGTGGCGGTTGATGATGGCGGTGGCGTCGAGCGCCACCTCCAGGACCTCCTCCAGGTCGGGGC
This sequence comes from Rhodospirillales bacterium, assembly GCA_028277795.1. Classification (GTDB taxonomy): domain Bacteria; phylum Pseudomonadota; class Alphaproteobacteria; order Rhodospirillales; family JANQFP01; genus JANQFP01. The sequence continues at coordinate 4,786 of JANQFP010000104.1, read as the reverse complement.
CGGAGATGTGGAGGTCGATGGAGCGGCCGGACCCGATGGCGCGGCCGAACAGGGACGGCTGGGTGATGAAGCCGAAGGTGCCGGGCTCGCGGAACACGGGCTTGCGCAGGACCGGGATCAGCTCGCCCGCCCGGTCGGCGTCGTGGGCCTTGGCGCCGACGAAGGTGGTGGCGCGGCGGGCGACGAAGAAGAAATGGCTGATCTTGGGCGGCTCGCCTTCCTTGGATTCGGTGCCGCTCACGGACGTCCACAGGGGCCGCACCGCCGCCTCCACGTCCTGGGCGATGCGGGTCGTGGTGTCCAGGTTGTAGCCCGGCGGCGGCAGCATGACGCCGATGACCAGGTTGCGGTTGCCTTCCGGCAGGTACTCCAGCTTGGGCAGGAAGGCCCAGGTGGCCAGGGCGGCGCTGCCGCAGATGGCGGTCACCACGCCGATGGCCAGGCCCCGGTGGCCGACCACCCGGTGGGTGAGGCCGATGGCGGCACGGGTGAAAGCGCCGGCGAAGCTGTCGATGACCGGCAGCCGGCGCGGCCGGAGATGGGCGCCGGAGCGGTGCAGCAGCCCGTTGGCCAGGGCCGGGATCAGGGTGATGGCGACGATCAGCGACAGCATGACGGCCACCGAGATGGCGACGGCGATGTCGCGGAACAGTTGGCCGATCTCCAGCTCCATGACCAGCACCGGCGCGAACACCATCACCGTGGTCAGGGCCGACACCAGGACCGCGCCCCACACCTGCTGGGCGCCCAGGTAGGCGGCCTGGGAGACCGGGCGCCCTTCCTGGCGCAGCCGGTAGATGTTCTCCAGCACGACGATCGCCGCGTCGACCACCATGCCGACGGCGAAGGCGATGCCGGCCAGGGAGATGACGTTGATGGACCGTCCCATGCCGGCCATGGCGACGAAGGCGCCGATGACGGAGACCGGGATGGCGAGCGAGATGATCAGGGTGGCGACGCCCGAGCGCAGGAACAGGAGCAGCATGAGCGCCGCCAGGGTGCCGCCGACGAAGATGTTCTGACGCACCAGGTCGATGGACGAGTTGATGTAGACGGTCTCGTCGTAGACCTGGGTGAGCTTGAGGCCGGCCTGGGGCAGGGCGAACTCGTTGAGCTCCTCCACCGCGGCGTAGATGCCGTCCATGGTCTCGATCACGTTGGCGCCGGTCTCGCGCACCGCGTTCATGGCCATGGCCGGGACGCCCATGCGGCGGATGGTGGCGGCGGCCTCCTGGTAGCCGAAGGTGACGTCGGCAATGTCGCCGACGGTGACGCGGGCGATGCGCCCGGTCTCCTCTTCCTCGACGCTGCGCAGGACCACCGCCATGACCTGCTCGAGGCTCTGCAGGTCGCCCTCGGTGCGCACCACGTAGCGGCGTTTGCCCTCTTCCACGTCACCGGCGGAGACCGACGAATTGGCGGCGCGCAGCGCGCTCACCACCTCCGGCACGGTGAGGCCGTACTGGGCCATGCGGGCCGGGTCGACGACCACCTGCATCTCCCGCTCGACGCCGCCGAACACGTTGACCCGCGACACCCCGGCGACCCGCTCCAGGCGGTCCTGGATGACGTCCTCGACGAAGTCGCCGAAGGTATGGATGGGCCGGTCGTTGCCCTCTTCGCGGGTCAGCACGAACCAGGCGATGGGCCGGTCCTCGCTGCCGGCGGTGTCCAGGGTCGGCTCGTCCGCTTCGTCCGGGTAGTCGGCCACCCGGTCCAGGCGGTTGGCCACCAGCAGCAGGGCCTTGTCCATGTCCTGGCCGACGTCGAACTCCAGGGTGACCGACGCCCGGCCGTCCTCGGAGCGGCTGCGGATCTCCTCCACCCCCTCCAGGCCGCGCAGCACCTCCTCCTGGCGGTTGACGATCTCGCGCTCGATCTCGGCCGGGGCGGCGCCGGGCCAAGAGGTGCGGATGCTGATCACCGGGCGGGAGACGTCCGGCGTGAGCTGGATGGGGATGGTCTGCAGGGCCACCAGGCCGAACATGACCACCATCAGCACCGCCGAGATCACGGCGATGGGGCGGTCGATGGCCAGGCGGATCAGGTTCATCCGGGCGAGTTCCCCTGGGTGCGGATCCTCTGGTTCGGGCGCAGCCGCTCGTTGCCGCGCACCACCACCCGGTCACCGGCCTGGAGGCCGTCGAGGACCTGGAAGCGGGTGCCCACGGCCTCGCCCAGCCGCACCGGGCGCACCTTGGCCACCTCGGCATCGACCAGGAACACCACCGTGTTGCCCTTGCGCGTCAGCACCGCGTCCTTATGCACGGTCACGACATTGCGGGCCGCCCCGGCGGGCAGCTTCAGGGTGACGCTCTGGTTGGCCGCCAAGTGGGTGAGGCGGCCGGCGAACTGGGGCGTGAACCGCACCGTCCGGGTGCGGGTGAGCGGGTTCTCCTCGGGGATGACGGCGCGCACGGTGGCCGGCAGCTGGCGGCCGTTCAAATCGCACACCACGGGGGTGCCCGGCTCCAGGGCCGGGATGCGCTCGGCCGGCACGTCGGCCTCGATCTCCAGGGTGGTGTCGTCGACCAGGGACACGATCGGATCGCCGGCATCCACGTAGGAGCCGGCCTCGGTGTGCCGCTGCGACACCACGCCGCCATAGGGGGCCTGCACCTTGGTGTAGCCGAGCTCGATCTCGGCCAGGCGCAGGCGCGCCTTGGCACTGAGCAGGGCCGCCTGGGCCTCGGACGCCGCGCTCTGCGCCATCACCACCTCCTGGCGCTTGTCGTCCAGGCGGGCCTGGGAGAAGGCGGCCGACCGGCGCAGGCCTTCGAGGCGCTGGAACTCCTGTTCACGCAACGCGATCTCGGCCTCGGCGGTGGCCACGGCGGCTTCCGCCTCGCGCACTTCGGCGCGGCGCAGCTCGCGCTCCCAGGCGAAGCGGTCGGCCACCAGGACGGCCAGGATCTCGCCGCTGTTCACCCGGTCACCCACCTCGACCCGGAACGACTCCACCGCCGCGTCGACCCGGGCCGCCACCACGCCGGTGCGCGACGCCACCAGGCGGCCGATCACCGGCACCGTCTGCTTCATGGGCTGGATGGTGACTTCGTCCACCCCGACCAGGGTGGCTTCGTCCTCCTGCGCCGCCGCCGGGTGCGGCGCAAATGCGGCCACCGCGGCCGCCACCACTAGGCCGCGCAGCCACCGGCGGACACGCGCCCGGACACGGAATGGCGGGAGCCGCAACGCTGACGCCATCGCCTCGACCTGTGTTCTCCGCGCCGTGCCCGTCATGGCGCCATTCCCGTCATATGGTGTCGCCGGCGCGCGGATGCCGAGACGGTCATCGGGCCGGCCGGCATGCCGTCAACGAACTGGACTGGACCGTCCAGTCCAATCTATGGTGAAAGCGAGGGCGAATCAATCGGAACGGACCATGGGCCGGCGCCTAGGGTGTCGGCGGGTCCGGTGACGGGATGGGAACCAGGCAGGCGACGGCGAAACGGGCGCGGGGCGCCGATCCGGCGGCGACGCGGGAGGCCATCCTGGCGGCGGCGACCCAGGTGTTCCTGGAGTCCGGCTACGGCGCCGCCAGCATGGATGCCATCGCCCAGGCGGCCGGCGTATCGAAACAGACGGTCTACGCCCATTTCGGCGCCAAGGACGCCCTGTTCGGGGCCATCATCCACGGCCGCGCCGACCGCATCCTGGCGCTCATCCCGGGCGCTCTCGGCGCCGTCCGCGACCCGGCGGCGACCCTCACCGACATCGGCCGCAGCTACCTGGACCTCCTGTTGACGCCGGAGACCCTGGCCCGCTTCCGGGTCGTGGTGGCCGAATGCATGCGGTTTCCGGAGCTGGCGGCGGCCTTCCACCGGGAAGGCCCCGAGCGCGCGGTCACGGCGCTGGCCGCCTATCTCGCCGACCTCGACCGCCGCGGCGCCCTGTCGGTGGCCGAGCCGGCATTGGCCGCCGCCCAGTTCTTCGGCGCCCTGCGCGGCGACCTGTTCCTGCGCCGCCTGCTCGGCGTCGGCCCCCCGCCGACGGCCGCCGCGGTGGCCGCCGCGGTGGCCGCCGCCGTACGCACCGTGCTGGCGGCCCATCGGCGGGATTGAGGTCGACCCGACGGCCTTACGAGCCGTCATTGTCGTCGGCTTCTCCAGGCTCCTCCGCGCTGCGCAGCATCGCCGCAAGGGCATCTTTCAGACTCGGTATCTCCAGCGCCGATGCGAATAGCGATCGCCCCGCTTCGTCGTCGCCGGCCTCTCGGTAGAGCCGAAAGAGAAGCCGCAAACCGCGAACCACCGGCTCCAGGAGTTGTTCCTCGCCGGGGTGGCGATGGGCGAGTGCGGCGAGGGTGTCGTAGAGGTGGCGGGCGGCGGGGATGTCCCCCGCCGTGCGGTAGTCGTTCAGCAGGTTGAAGGCGGCCTTGGCGTGTTCGAGGCGCAGCTCGGACTCGCCGGGGTGGCGTTGGGCGAGGTCGGCGAGGGTGTCGTAGAAGTGGCGGGCGGCGGGGATGTCCCCGGCTTTGCCGCAGAGCGTGACCAAATTGAAGGCGGCCTCGGCGTGTTCGAGGCGCAGTTCGGGCTCGCCGGTGTGGCGTTGGGCGAGGTCGGCGAGGGTGTCGTAGAGGTGGCGGGCGGCGGGGATGTCCCCGGCCGTGCCGTAGTCGCTGACCAGGTTGAAGGCGGCCTGGGCTTGCCTGAGGCGCAGCTCGGGCTCGCCGGGGTGGCGTTGGGCGAGGTCGGCGAGGGTGTCGTAGAGGTGGCGGGCGGCGGGGATGTCCCCGGCCATGCCGTAGTCGTTGCCCAGGTTGAAGGCGGCCTTGGCGTGTTCG
>JANQFP010000232.1 GCA_028277795.1 Rhodospirillales bacterium | reverse complement strand
TTCCGGCGCTTCGGCGTCCCCGAGCGGCAACATGTACAGCACCAGCTCGTTGGCCGGCCCGGGGGCCCTGCCCATGGCCTTGAACCCACAGCGCTGCATGAGCCGGTGCGAGCGCGCGTTCGGCTGATCGACGGCGGCGACAAGGCGCGGCAAGCCGAGTGAACCGCGCGCATGGAGGATCAGCGTGGTGAGCGTTTCGCCGGCCAGACCTCGTCCCCAATACCGAGGGTGGAGGGCGATGACGGGCTCGATGCCGCCGGCCATGGCCGGCTCCGCGGCCGCCTCCGCCGAGACCGGCTGCAGTCCGGCGATGCCGGCAAAGCCCTCACGCAGGTGCTCGATCACCCACAACCCGAGGCCGCGTGACTCCAGCTGCCCGCTGCGGGCGAGCATCGCGGCCACCGCTGCGTGGGGAAGGCAGATGTCGTCGCAAAGATAGCGGCGCACCTCCGCATCGTGCAGCAGCCTCACAAGGCCATCGAGATCGTCGGCCATCGCCGGCCGCAACCGGCCACGTGGCATGGACAGGCATGGTTTCATTGGCGCGCCTCTCCGCGCTGTCGCAAGCGTCCGCCCATCACCGCGATCGTTGCCGGACGCTGACCATGATCGCGCGGCCGGTCCGGGTTGACGCACGAGGGGTTGGAGAGGGTGCCCGACCCGGCGTCACGCCTATTTTCGGAAAAAAAGGGGAAAGAGTGGATTTCCTTCCCCGTTCTTGTCGCGCGCCGTGGGGGGACTCCTCCTGGGGAGCTGCGCGACGCAGCGTTTGATACCGGCGCGCCTTTGAACGCACTCGCGAAGCACCGTCATGGCGCGCCGCAAAGCCCGCGCAGCGTTTGAGCGCCACCGCCTTCGCATGAAATGGCCCGGAGGGTCATTTCATTGGCGCGGCGGTATGAAACGGCCATCTGCGAGCAAACGCATCCACTCCGACCCTGTTTTCCGATTTGATCCGCGACCCTTCACAGATTCTCGAAATCCGCCGGGCTGATGCCGGCCTGACGGAGAATGCTGCGCAGCGTGCCGGCCGCGACCTCGCGATGTTTCGGCACGATCGCCGTGCGCGTGCCGACCGGCGACCGCTTGGCGAACTTGACGTGACTGCCCGTCGTCCCGACCTCGACCCAACCCGCAGCCAATAACCGCCTTCGGACCTCGCGAAACGGCAGGGGCTTAAGCGGCACGCACCTTCACCTCGACGGGCCGTAGTTTCGGCGCCTCCGTGGCCACGGGCGGCGTGAGGTGGAGGGCGAGCGCGTCGGCCAGGTTCTTCAAAGCCGCCGACTCGCTTGATCCCTGGCTGGCGACGTCAACCTCGAGACATTGAGCGACGTACCACCGTCCTTCGCGCCACACGCTTGCGGTGAACGTCCTGTTTTCGCTCATGGACTACCCGGTCCCCGTTCTTCACTCGCGTGCCAGCCGTCAGGATTGCGTTTCCACCCAGCCGGCCGCGTCAATGCCATGGTATCTAATACCGGCGCGCCTTTGAACCGACTCGCGAAGCGTCGTCGTTGCGCGCCGGCAAGCCCGCGCGGCGTTTGAGCGCCGCCGCCTTCGCATGAAATGACCCGAAGGGGCATTTCATAGGCGCGGCGGTATAGTGCCGGCCTGCCAACGAACCGATTCACGACACGCTTTTCCTCGGCGCAGTGGACAAGCTCGACAAGAACCAAAAAAGCCGCCCAACGGCGGCGGATCACATCGGGGATTGGGAAGGCCCCCTACTTGGCGTAGGGGTTGGCCCGCGGTGCGACGTCTTCCTCGTCCTCGGCCTTCTCCGCCTCGTCCTCGGGCTCTTCGGCGCCCGCGGCGGTGGCGAAGTCGAGGATGCCTTCGGCCTCGGCCAGGGCCATGGTCTCGTCCAGGGCCTCGACGCAATGGGCGTTGCCGCTGAACTCGGCCGCCTCCTCGCAGCGCGCCATGTCCCGCATCTTAATGATGTGCGGCACCGAGGTCCCGGCCATCAGCACCAGGTAGACGCTTTCCTCGTCCTCGGGGTCCGCCGCAAACGCCGCCGGTCCCGAGAGCAGCAACGCCCCCGCGACCAGGAGAAAACCGTTCAGGAATGCCGCCAGCGCCGTGCGCCCAACCATGCCCCAAGACCCGTAAGGCTGTCGTCCGGACCGCATCGGAACCCACCGTCGCCGACGCCAGCACAACAGGGTTAAGTATACCTTAACAGGTGTCGTACGCAAAACCCGCGCCAAAATCCGGAAATCAACGAATTCAAGGCCTTGGCGTCGCGAAGGGCGCGAGCACTGTAAGAAATCCCGACGATCCGCCGTCCCGGCGGCGCGCCACGCCCGGTGTCGCCGGCCGCCGCCGCGACTATACTCGCGCCATGGTCGCCGCCCCACCCGACGCCGTCGCCCCCGCCGTGGCGGTCGGCCTGCGCCACGTGGCCTGGCTGTCGGCCGACGGCGACATCGAGACCATCACGCCGGAGACGGCGGCGCGGCGCCTCCGCGAGGGCGGCCCGCCGCCCCTCGTCTGCCACGCCCGCGACGCGGCACGGCGCTTGGCCACCGGCCCCTTCCCGGCGCGCGACCTGCTGGAGCTGTTCGCCTTCGCGCGGCCGGCGCGGTTCTGCCTGCCCACCCCGGCCGGCCTGGCGCGGGCCCTCGGCCTGCCGGTGCCCGTCTCCCTGGAGGCCGCCGCGGCCACCATCGCCGCCGCCGCCGACGGCCTGCTCGCCGAGCTGGCACGGCTGGACCGGCCGGCGGCGGCCGACGCGGCGGCGGTGGCGCGGGCCATGGGGCGCGGCGGCTGGCCCTGGGCCGGCCTCGTGCTGGCGGCCCTGGACGCGGGCGACGAGGCGCCCCACTCGGCCACCGCCGGCGAAGGCCTCAAAGTCTGGCGCCGGCTTCCCGAATGGCAGGAGAGCCCGCCCGAGCCGCCGCCCGGGACCTGGCCGGTGGAGCCGGTGGAGGCACGGGCGCGCCTGGTCCGCCTGCTCGGCCCCGACACCGAGGACCGGCCCGAGCAGGCGGCCTATGCCGCTCATGCGGCCGCCGCCTTCCGCCCCCGCGACCGGGACGGGGACCCCCACGTGGTGCTGGCCGAGGCCGGCACCGGGGTCGGCAAGACCCTCGGCTATCTGGCCCCGGCCAGCGTGTGGACCGAGAAGAACGGCGGCCCGGTGTGGATCAGCACCTTCACCCGCAATCTCCAGCGTCAGCTCGACGGCGAGCTGGACCGGCTGTATCCCGATCCGGCGGAGAAGCGGCGCCGGGTGGTGGTCCGCAAGGGCCGCGAGAACTACCTGTGCCTGCTCAATTTCGAGGAGGCGCTGGCCCGCCTGCCGGCGCGGGCCGGCCCCGACGCGTTCGCCCTCGGACTTATGGCCCGCTGGGCCGCCGCCAGCCGCGACGGCGACATGGTCGGCGGCGACTTCCCGGCCTGGTTGGCGCCGCTGCTGGGGCGGGGCCTCACCGTCGAGCTCACAGACACCCGCGGCGAATGCATCTACTCGGCCTGCACCCACTACAAGAAGTGCTTCATCGAACGGTCGGTGCGGCGCGCCCGGCGGGCCGACGTGGTGGTCGCCAACCACGCCCTGGTGATGGTCCAGGCGGCCCTCGGCGGCGACGGCGCGGCGCCGCCCACCCGCACCGTGTTCGATGAGGGTCACCACCTGTTCGCCGCCGCCGACTCCGCCTTCTCGGCCCACCTGACGGGCCAGGAGACGGCCGACCTGCGGCGCTGGCTGCTGGGCCCCGAGGGCGGCGGGCGGTCGCGCAGCCGGGGCCTCAGGACCCGCATCGGCGACCTGGTCGCCGACGACGAGGCCGGGCCGCAGGCCCTGGACGAGGCGCTGGCGGCGGCCCGCGCCCTGCCCGGCCCGGGATGGCGCCAGCGGGTGGCCGGCGGCACCCCGGTGGGGCCGGCCGAGGCCTTCTTCGCCCTGGTGCGCCAGCAGGTCTACGCCCGCGATCGAGACTCCCGGTCGCCCTACAGCCTGGAGACGCCGACCGCGCCGCCGGTCGAGGGGCTGGTGGCGGCGGCCGGCACCCTCGACGTGGCCCTGGGTCGCCTGCGCACGCCGCTGACCGCCCTGGCCCAGGCCCTGGCCGCCCTGCTCGACGCCCGGGCCGATCAACTGGACACCGCGTCCCGGCTGCGCATCGAGGCGGTGGCCCGCGGGCTGGAGCGGCGCGGCACCCGGCAGCTCCAGGCGTGGCGGGCCATGCTCCAGGCCCTGCACGGCGAGACGCCGGCCGAGTTCGTCGACTGGCTGGCCGTGGACCGCATGGACGGCCACGACGTGGACCTGGGCCTGCACCGCCACTGGGTGGACCCGACCGTCCCCTTCGCCGAGACGGTGGTGGCGCCGGCCCACGGGGTGCTGGTGACATCGGCCACCCTGCGCGACGCCACCGGCGGCGACGACGCCGACTGGGCCGCCGCGGAGGCGCGCACCGGGGCCCGCCATCTGCCGTCGGCGCCGGTGCGGGCCGCGGTGCCCTCGCCCTTCGACTACCCGGCGCTGACCCGGGTGCTGGTGGTCACCGACGTGACCCGCGACGACGCCGACCAGGTGGCGGCGGCCTATCGGGCCCTGTTCCTGGCCGCCGGCGGCGGGGCCCTGGGCCTGTTCACCGCCATCGCCCGCCTGCGGGCCGTCCACGAGCGCATCGCGGCGCCCCTGGACGAGGCCGGCGTGCCGCTGCTCGCCCAGCACGTGGACCGCCTCGACGTGGGCACCCTCATCGACATCTTCCGGGCCGACGAGGATGCCTGCCTGCTGGGCACCGACGCGGTGCGCGACGGCATCGACGTGCCGGGGCGCTCGCTGCGGCTGATCGTCTTCGACCGGGTGCCATGGCCGCGGCCGGACGTGCTGCACAAGGCGCGCCGCAACGCTTTCGGCGGCCGCGCCTACGACGAGATGCTGACCCGGCTGCGCCTCAAGCAGGCCTATGGCCGCCTGGTCCGCCGCGCCGACGACCGGGGCGTGTTCGTGCTGCTGGACCGGGCCCTGCCCTCGCGCCTGGCCGGCGCCTTCCCCGAGGGCGTCGAGCCCCGGCGCCTGGGCCTGGCCGAGGCCGTGGCCGAGACCGGGGCGTTCCTGGCTCATGACTCCGATGGAAAGGCATGACGATCCGCATCGTCCACCTGTGCGACGCCCCCGACGCGGCGCCGATCCTGGCCCGCTGGTTCGTCGACGAGTGGACGCCCTGGTACGGGCCCGGCGGCCCGGGCGACGCCGAGGCCGACCTGGCGGCGTGCCGCAGCCGCGACACCCTGCCCGTGTGCCTGGTCGCCCTGGACGGTGACGGCCGGGTGCTCGGCACCGTCGCCCTGAAACCGGAGTCGGTAGGCAGTGAGCTGGGCGTCGGGCCGTGGCTGGCCGCCTTCCTGGTCGGTCCCGACCACCGGGGACGGGGCGTCGGATCGGCGCTGGTCGCCGCCCTCGAGGACGAGGCCCGGCGCCTCGGCGTCCCGTGCCTCTACACGTCGGCGGACGCGGCCGGGGGAGTGCTCGCCCGCCGCGGCTGGCAGGCCATGGCCGGCAGCGAGTCCCTCCGCGGACCGGTCACCGTCTTCCGCCTGGACCTGGAGGTGGCGTCCCCGCCGGACTGAACGGCGTCACGCCTTGCCGCGGAACTGGAGCGCGAGGCCGAGGACGAACACGCCGACCGCCGCCCACAGGGCGGCCGGCGAATAGGCCGGGATGTCGGCCAGGGCGCCGAGGGTGCGCCCCACTTCGCCGATGGTGTTGCCGGCGGCGCAGGCCTCGCTGGTGTAGTAGAAGCACTCGCGGGCCTGGTTCACGTTCTGGCCCAGCATCTGCTCGAAGAACAGGTACCACCACGCCACGGCAAGGACGAACCCGAGCACCCCCACCCACACGAACAACTTGCCCAGTTTCTGCACGATTTCTTGCTCCCTCTGCCTTCGCCGGGGCGGGAGAATAGCACCGCGCGCGCCCACACCCAAACGCCTTGGACGCGGGAACGGGACCGCCTGCGCAACTGCCGGTCGGGGCGTCACCGCCCTTGCCTGCGTGGCCGGCGGCGGGCAAGATCGGCCTCCGCACGGACGGTCGAAATCGAGCGAATCGGGAACCCGCAATGATCAGCCACCATGCCGCCCTCATCTACACCATGGTCCTGGCCTCGGCCGCCGACCGGGAGATGACCGACCCTGAGCTGGCCCGCATGGGGGAGATCATCCGCACCCTGCCGGTGTTCGCCGATTACGACTCGAAGCTGCTGCCCGACACCGCCGCCGCCTGCGCCGAGATCCTGGACCAGGACGACGGCCTCAACGTGGGTCTCGACCTGATCGCCGCCGCCCTGCCCGACAAGCTCAAGGAGACGGCCTACGCGCTGGCCTGCGACGTGGCCGCCGCCGACGAGAAGGTGCACCAGGAGGAGCTCCGTTTCCTGGAGATGCTGGGCAACCGCCTGGACCTGGACCGCCTGACCGCCGCCGCCATCGAACGCGGCGCCCGCGCCCGCTTCGCCAGGGTGTGATTTCCCTTACCGGTCGGCGGAGACCGGCCACGCCCGCACCACCGACCGCCCGTCGCCGTTATCGGGGGTCAGCAGGTATGTGGCGCCGGGCATGATCGCCGGGCCCAGGACATCCTGAACCGCCGGGCTGACCGAATAGACGACGACGGACTCCGACCGGCGGGCCGCCATGAACGCGCGGAGGCGGTCGGGGTCGTCGTTGGCGGCGCCGGCGAGCAGGTCGGACACCCGTCCCGGCTCCCGCAGCTCGTAGGCCGTGATGACGCTGGATTCCCCGCTGCCGAGAGTATCGACGACGGCGACCCGTCCTCCGGGCGGCAACAGGTCCGCCAGAGCCTGGCCAACGGCGCGGATGTGGGGCGTCGGCGGCTGGCGGTCGAACCGCAGCTTGTGGGGCAGGGCCAGGGGCGCGGCCACCAACAACGCCACCGCCAGCCATCCCAGCCGATCGACACGCAGGCGGTCGGGCCCATGGCGCCGCCACAACACGGCGAGGCCATAGGCGGCGAAGACGATGCACAACCCGCCCAGGTGCATGTTGTAGCGCCAGAACGACGCCGCCACGACCGCCTCGTCGTAGCGGAAAGACGCCACGTAGGCGAACAGCAGGAAGGTGTTGTAGCCCAGGAAGGCAAGGCCGACGATGATCGACAGGCGGTCGAAGGGGCCGCGGAAGCGCACCAGTCCGCGGACGGCGAAGGCCACGGCCAGGGCCATGATCCCCAGGTAGACCCCCTTCTTGGACAGGATCAGCAGCATGCGCCCGAGGATTTGGGGGATCTCGCCGACGAACCACGTGGAGACCGGCCGGATCACGAACTCGCGGCCGCCGAGCCCAGTGGACACGTGATAGCGCCAGGCCACGTAGACCACCAGCGGCGGTAGAACCACGGCCGGCAGCAGGCGGACCAGGGGGCCGAGGCGGACCGCGGGATCGCGCCATCCCGCCAGGACCACCGCCACCGCCACCATGACGAACAGCACCACGGCCGCCTGCTTGAGGGTGACCAGCAGGGTCAGCACCAGACCCGCCTGCCAGGCCAGACGCCGGGCCGCCCCGTCCCGTCCTTCGCCCAGCACCTCCAGCATCAGCCAGCCGAGCACGGCGGCGATGCCGGTGGCCACGGTGGTCGCCGTATCGGCGTACGCCGTGAGGGCGATCTTGGGCACGAAGGTGGGATTGAACAGGGTCGCCGCCAGGGCGCCGAGGGCGCACAGACCCCACCCCGGCGATCCGGCATCGGCGTCGGCGCCGTCGGCCAAGCCGCGCCGGATGACGCGGATGGTCACCAGGCCGAAGGTCAACAACAGGAGAATGTTGAACAGCGGGCCGGCGCATTCGATGAGCTGTCCGCCCACGCGGCCGGCCAGGTACCCGAGCAGCGGCCAACCGTAGGGATAGGCGGGAAAGCTGGCGCCGGTGGCCGGCATGTCGGCGCCCGGGAACCGGTCCGCCTGCAGCAGGAAACGGGTGCTGGGCAGCCACTGGGAGAACTCGTCCCACTGGGAGCCCACCATGGCCGAGGCGGCCAGGATCAAGGGCGCCGTCAGGACCACCATGCGCAACGCCGACGCCGGCACAAGCCGGCCGTCCCGGCGCACGACACGGATCGCCGCGGCCACCGCCAGCACCGCCAGGGCCCCGGCCAGCCACATGAAGGGAACCGCCGTGAACACGCCGGCCAGGGTGAAAAGGGCCGCGGCCAGTCCCCAGCCGTACAGGGGATCGACCTCCCGCAGCCCGTCGCGCCCGCCGAGCACGCCGCCCACGGCAGCCAACCCGGCCCACACGACGGCGACTCCGGCCAGCGCCACCATCTGCCCCGGGTGCTCGATGAAGTTCCCCAGGTACTCCCCCATGGCGGTTGACTACCACATCGTCTGGGCAGGCAAAGGCTGAAAAAGACGGTGCCGCGTTGTCAGGCCGTGCCGTCGGCCAGAGCGCGGAGGATGTCGCGGGCGATCCGCGTGTTGGGGTGGTCCGGCCCGAGGGTCTTCTCCCAGATGGCCAGTGCCCGCTCGAACGCCGCCCGCGCCTCGGCAAGGTCCCCCTCGGCATGGAGGACTTCGCCAAGGTTGTTGACCAGGGTCGCGACGTTGGGATGGTTAGGACCGAAGGCAGCCTCGTCGATGGCCAGCGCCCGCTCGTACGCCGTCCGCGCCCCGGCAAGGTCGCCCTCAGCTCGGAGGACACCGCCCAGGTTGTTGACGTCGGTGGCCACCTCGGGGTGGTCGGGACCGAAGGCGGCCTCGTCGATGGCCAGCGCCCGCTCGAACGCCGCCCGCGCCCCGGCAAGGTCGCCCTCGGCCTGAAGGACATTGCCCAAATTGCTGACGCGGATGGCGACCTTGGGATGGTCGGGACCCAAGGCGGTCTCGCCGATGGCCAGCGCCCGCTCGAACGCCGCCCGCGCCCCGGCAAGGTCGCCCTCGGCCTGAAGGACACCGCCCAGGTTGTTGACGCGGATGGCGACCTTGGGATGGTCGGCACCGAAGGCGGCCTCGTCAATGGCCAGCGCCCGCTCGTACGCCGTCCGCGCCCCGGCAAGGTCGCCCTGGTCTTGGAGGACACTGCCCAGGTTGTTGATGCGGATGGCGACGTTGGGATGGTCGGCACCGAAGGCGGCCTCGTCGATCGCCACCGCTCGCTCGAACGCCGCCTTCGAGGCGGCGAACTCCGCACGCATCCACTGATAGATCCCCACGTGATTGAGCAGGCGGCCCAGGATCTCGGGGGCCGCGCCCGCGTTATCGGTCGCCGCCGCAGCGGCCATGGCGTGGGGCAGCAGGCGCGTGTAAACCGCCGCCACGTCGGCATCGAAGGCATTGTGGGGAAACGGGTGAAGGGCGGCGCCAATGAGTTCTAGGGCGGCGGCGACCCAAGTCGTCCGGTCGTCGGCGGTCAGGCGGTCGCGGGTGACGGCCTGGACCAAGCGGTGGATGGACACTGTGCCGTTGGCCACGTCGACCAGGGAGAAGCGGCGCAGGTCTGCAACGGCAGCGTCCAGACGCAGAGGATCGGCGGCAGTGCCATCGAGGGGCGGCGGCAGGTGTCCGGCACCGTCGGCGATCACATCCAGGGGGATGGCGTCGGGGGCGAGGACGGCGCACAGGCGCAGCAGTGCCGCGCCGTCGCCGGTCAGGTGGTCGAAGGCGAGGGACCAAGTGGTGGCAACAGTATTGTCCGTGCCGGACGGGTCGGCGGCGCGCAGGGCCTCACCACGCTCCTTATACAGAGTAGCGTAGCGGGCTAGGTCCGTGCTCGTCGCATCCATGTAGGCGGCCGCTTGGGACAGAGCCAAAGGCAAATTGCCGAGGACATCGGCCAAATCGCCGGCCACCGCCTCATCGGCCGTGCCGGTGCGCCGGGTCAGGAAAGCGACCGATTGGTCACGGGGCCAGACGTCGACGGCCACCGGAGTCGCCGTGCCGCCCCAGGCCTGCCAGCGCGAGGTGATCAGCGTGTGCCCTGTCCCGCCCCGGGGCAGGAACGGCTCCACCTCGGCCGGCTGGGTGGCGTTGTCCAGAACTAGCAGCCAGCGGCCGTGGCGATCCAACCAAGCCCGCACCGCGGCCACTGCGTGGGCCTGTTCAGCCTCCGCTGCCTCGGGCAGGTTGAGGGAACCAGCCAGAGCCGCGTAGTCGGCGGCCAAAGACTCCGGGTCCTCGGCGCGCAGCCACAATACGGCGTCGTAGTCAGCGGCGTGGCGGTAGGCGTATTCGGTGGCCAACTCCGTCTTGCCGACGCCGCCGAGCCCGGTCAGCGGCGTCACCGCCGCCGGCCCCCCACCCCGCAGCGCCGCCGCCAGCGCCGCCAACTCGTCCTGCCGCCCCGTGAAGTGCGGGTTGCGCCGGTGCGGCAGGGTCCATAGCGCGGGCAGAGCGCCCGGGAACGATGGTTTTGCCCGTCGTGCGCCGGGAAAGGGTGGGGCATCGGCGGGTTTGGCCCGTCCGAATGCAATCCCGGCCAGTAGTTTCTCGTGGGCGCCATCTTCATCGAGGCCGACGAGATCGACGTAGACGATTTGGCCGAGCAGGCCCGTCACATCGCATTCACCGACACGGACCGGGATCAGAAGGCCCTTCTCACCGTTCGGGTCATTTCGGAATGCCGACTGCCACTCCGCCCTGCCAAAACGGGAGTTCAAGTAGTTCTCCGACAGGACTGCGATGGTGCGGTCGCACCGAGACGCTCCTTCGTCCATCTTCTCGACGAAATTGGAGCCGGGCCGGAAGTCCCATGCCTGAAGAAACGCCGACATGCCGGCGTGTTCCTCCAACTGCCACGCAATCCATTCGGCCCAACCTTCGTCGGGCGTGGCGTAGCTGACGAAGAAGTCGCACTCCCCCATTGACGACCCCGCAGGTTCCGCAACTATTGGTACGGAGTATAGCTAAGCGACCCCGGGGCGACCATGCGCGTTATCAGATCACAACACTGGATTTTGCGACGGCAGGAAACGACAGCGGCGTTGCGGGATCGATGAGCGGTGCCAAAAGAGAAAGGGCCGCGCCCGGAAGCGCGGCCCTTCGAAAGGCGTTCGGTTGTGGGTCGGCTTAGAAGCCGCCCATGCCGCCCATGTCGCCCATGCCCGGGGGAGCGCCCATGGGCTCCTTCTTCTCGGGCTTCTCGGCGACCATGGCCTCGGTGGTGATCAAAAGGCCGGCCACGGACGAGGCGTCCTGAAGGGCCGTCCGCACCACCTTGGTGGGGTCGATGACGCCGGCCTTCTGCAAGTCCTCGTAGTTGAGGGTCTGGGCGTTGAAGCCAAAGTTGGCGTCGCTCTGCTCCAGCAGCTTGCCGGTGACCACGGCGCCGTCCATGCCGGCGTTCTCGGCGATCTGCCGGGTCGGCCACTGGAGGGCGCGGCGCACGATGTCGATGCCGACGCGCTGGTCGTCGTTGCCGGGCTTGAGCGACTCGAGGGCCTTGCCGGCATAGAGCAGCGCGACGCCGCCGCCGGCGACGATCCCCTCCTCCACCGCGGCGCGGGTGGCGTGCAGGGCGTCATCGACGCGGTCCTTGCGCTCCTTCACCTCGACCTCGGTGGCCCCGCCGACGTGGATGACGGCGACGCCGCCGGCCAGCTTGGCCAAGCGCTCCTGGAGCTTCTCCTTGTCGTAGTCGGACGTGGTCTCCTCGATCTGGGCGCGGATCTGGTTGCAGCGCGCCTCGATGTCCGCCTTCTGGCCGGCGCCCTCGACGATGGTGGTCTCCTCCTTGGTGATGATCACCTTCTTGGCGGTGCCCAGCATGTCGAGGCCGACGTTCTCCAGCTTGATGCCTAAGTCCTCGGAGATCACCTGGCCGGAGGTGAGGATGGCGATGTCCTCGAGCATGGCCTTGCGGCGGTCACCGAAGCCGGGGGCCTTGACGGCAGCCACCTTGAGCCCGCCGCGCAGCTTGTTGACCACCAGGGTGGCCAGGGCCTCGCCCTCGATGTCCTCGGCGATGATCAGCAGCGGCTTGCCCGACTGGACCACGGACTCGAGCACCGGCAGCAGCGGCTGCAGGCCCGATAGCTTCTTCTCGTGGACCAGGATGAACGGGCTCTCCATGTCGCAGGTCATCTTCTCGGCGTTGGTCACGAAGTAGGGCGAGGTGTAGCCGCGGTCGAACTGCATGCCCTCGACCACCTCCAGGTCGGTGACCAGGCCCTTGGCCTCCTCGACCGTGATCACGCCTTCCTTGCCCACCTTCTCCATGGCCTCGGAGATGAGGCGGCCGATGTCGCCTTCGCCGTTGGCCGAGATGGTGCCGACCTGGGCGATCTCCTCGCTGGTGGAGACGGTCTTGGAGCGCGACTGCACGTCCTTGACCACGGCGTCCACGGCCATGTCGATGCCGCGCTTGAGGTCCATGGGGTTCATGCCGGCGGCCACGGCCTTGGCGCCCTCGCGGACGATGGCCTGGGCCAGCACGGTGGCGGTGGTGGTGCCGTCGCCGGCCTCGTCGCTGCACTTCGACGCCACCTCGCGCACCATCTGGGCGCCCATGTTCTCGAACTTGTCGGCAAGCTCGATCTCCTTGGCCACGGTGACGCCGTCCTTGGTGATGCGCGGCGCGCCGAAGGCCTTGTCCAGGACCACGTTGCGGCCCTTGGGCCCGAGGGTCACCTTGACCGCGTCGGACAGAATGTCGACGCCGGCCATCAGTCGCGCCCGGGCGTCGGTGTTGAACTTCACTTCCTTGGCTGGCATTGCTTTCAGATCCCTATCTCGGCAACCTTGCCCATTACTGCTCGATAACGCCGAGGAGGTCCGATTCCTTCATGATCAGCATCTCCTCGTCTTCGATCTTCACCTCGGTGCCCGACCACTTGCCGAACAGCACCCGGTCGCCCGCCTTGACGTCGAGCGGCGCGATGGTGCCGTCATCGCGGTGGGCGCCCGGCCCGGCGGCGACGATCTCGCCCTCCATGGGCTTCTCCTTGGCCGTGTCGGGAATGATGATCCCGCCCTTGGTCGTTTCCTCCTGCTCGACGCGCTTGACCAAAACGCGGTCGTGCAGCGGCCTGAACTTCATGGTTTCCCTCCGTCAAGCTGATACGAATACGGCAACGCAAAAACGGGATTGTTAGCACTCGACCCCAATGAGTGCCAACGATCTAGTGGCCGGCGCGCCCGCTGTCAAGGGCGCTGCACCATATGAACCTAGCGGTAGCCCAGGCTCGGGTCGGCGGCCACGGCGTCGCGGTCCCAGACGATGATGTAGCGGCCGCGGTAGGGCTGGACGAAATCGTTGGGCGGATCCGCCGGCACATCGTTCCGGTATGAGATCACCTTGCCCTTCGGGGTGTCGCGCACCCAGGTCTCCACATCCGGCGTGAGCATGCCGATCACCACCACGGGACGCTGTAGGCGGCCCAGGAAGTTGAACTGGCCGTGGTACTTGGCCGAATGGGCCAGGGCGTAGCCTTCGCGCTCCCAGGCGTGCAGGCGGGCGGACAGGGGGGAGAGGTCGTAGGCCCGTGCCAGCACCGGGCGTGCCGCCAGATGGATGGCGGCCACCAGCACCACCGACAGACCGGCGAGCAGGGCGATCCGTTTCACGAGACCGGACAGCGGGACGGCGGCCACGGCCAGCCCGGCGGCCATGACGGCGGCCATCCAGGCGCCGTCCGCCAGCGCCGCGTCCGTCGGCAGACGGAGGGGCAGCGGGACGTAGAGCACGATCAGGGCCGCCGCCGCCAACACGGCCATGAGCAGCCCGGGCACCGCCTGGTCGAAGCGTCTTTCACCGTCCGCCGCCGGCCGCGCGAGCAGGCGGGCGAACACCAGGGCCAGCGCCGGGAACTCGGGCAGCAGGTAGTGGAGCTGCTTGCCGCTGATGGCGGAGAAGGCGGCCAGCGCAACCAGGAACCACACCAGGCACAGCCGCACGCCGCCGTCGGCCAGGGTCCCCCCGGCACCCCGCACCGCGCGCCACAGGGGCGGCCAGACGATCCACGGCAGGATCAACGGCGGCAGCACGGCCAGGAACCACCACCAGGGGCGCTCGTGGGCGAAGGACTCCACCATGCGCCCCGCCGACTGGCCCCAGAAGATGGCGTCGCGATAGGCCTCGCCGCCGTGGATGCCCGCCGGCACCGCCCACGCGAGGGCGAGGACGGCGCCCGCCGCCACGGCGCCGGCCACGCCGAGGAACCAGCGCCGAGGCCGCGGACCCGGCCCGTCGCCGCCCAGCGCCGGTCCCCACCACGGGGCCAGCAGGGCGACGGGCAGGGTATGCAGCAGGATGGCCGGGCCCTTGGCCAGGACGCCGAGGCCGATGCCCAGGGCCAGCAGGGCGAAGCCGGCGCGGCGGCCGCGCCAGGCCTCGACCACGCCGATCAGTCCGAGCACGGCGCAGAAGGCGAGGATCATGTCGAACATGGTCAGGGTGGTGAACAGGGCCCAGAACACGCATCCCAGCAGAACCAGCGGCGCCACGGCCGCCGCCGTCCCGTCGGCGGGCCACAGGCGCCGGGCCAGCAGTCCGGTCAGCGCCAGGCAGCCGAGGCCGAACAGGGGCGCCACCAGACGCGGCCACCAATCGTTGACCCCGGTCACCGACCAGCCCAGGTTGATCAGCCAGAACAGCAGCGGCGGCTTGTGGCTGTAAGTGGCGCCGTTGAGGTGGGGGACCAGGAACTCGCCGTCCCGCCACATCTCCCAGGCCACGGCCAGGTAGCGCGTCTCGTCCACCGGCAGGGGCGGCCGGGTGGCCAGGGCGACGGCGATCACCGCCAGCCACAGGCCGGCCCATGCCACCCCCGATAGGAAACGCACCATGCCCAGGTCGCCCCGCCCGGCCCCCCTCACCCGGAGGAGTCGCGTCCGGCCCCGGCGGAGGCCGTCTCGGCCAAGGGGTCGGCGAGGCCGCCGGCGATGTCCCCGTCCAGCGGCGCCCCCCGACGGTAACGCCGGAACAGCGTCACCCCGAGCATGCCGGAGACCACGAACAGGACCACGCCGAGGCCGATGCGCAGCACCGGGTCCACATTGATGCCGCTGCCGACCAGGGCGAAGACCAGGGTCTGCGGGATGTAACCGATGGCCGAGCCGGCGATGAACGGCACGGCGCCGACGCCGGTGACCCCGGCACCCAGGTTGGTCAGCAGGTTGCTGCCCACCGGCAGCAGGCGGATGAGCAGGGTCATGGTCAGCGGGTTGCCGGCGAGAAAGGCGTCGATGCGTTGCACCCGGCCGGACAGCCGCGCCGCCACCACGGCCCGGCCGAGCAGGCGCGAATACGAAAACGCGGTGGCGCAGCCGATCACCGAGGCCAGCAGGGCCAGCGCCGTCCCCCCCACCAGCCCGAAGGCGTAGCCGCCGAGGAAGGAGACCAGTTGCCGGGGCAGGCCGACGGCGACGAAGGCGGCGCCGGCGGCGACGAACAGGACCTGGCCCAGCACCCCCTGCCCGCGCACCTGGGCATCGATCCACGCCTTGTCGAGCAGTCCCTCCAGCCCCGATTCCTTGTAGAGAAATCCGACCGCCACCAGGGTGGCGATGAACACCAGGCCGCGGATGAGGATGCGCGGGGTCATTGGTCCGGCTCCGCGTCGGGCTCCACGTCCGGAAGGGTGGCACGCCGCTTGAGCCACATGACCCCCAGCAGGTCGACGATGCCCACCCACAGGCGGTCGAACACGCCGTACTTGGAGCGCCCGCCGGCGCGCGGCCGGTGGTTGACCGGCACCGACACCACACGGCCGCCGGCGCGCACCATCAGGGCCGGCAGGAAGCGGTGCATGTGGTCGAACCGCGGCATGTCGAGGAAGGCGGCGCGGGTGAACACCTTGAGGCCGCACCCGGTGTCGGGCGTGTCGTCACCGAGCAGGCGGGCCCGCACCCGGTTGGCGATGCGCGAGGCCAGGCGCTTCCCCAGGCTGTCGCGGCGCTTGGCGCGGAGCCCGGTGACCAGCAGCCGGTCGCCATCGGCGTCCCCGGCATGGAGGTCGAGCAGGCGCGGGATGTCGGCCGGATCGTTCTGCCCGTCACCGTCCAGGGTGACGACGAGGGGCGCCCGCGCCGCCTTGACCCCGCTGGCGATGGCGGCGCTCTGTCCGCAGCCGGCCCGGTGGCGCACGGTGCGCAGGGCCGGGATGTCGGCGCCCAGGCGGCGCAGCACGGCGGCGGTGGCGTCGGTGCTGCCGTCGTCCACGTAGACGATCTCGAAGGGCTCGCGGCCGGCCAGGGCGGCCCGGATCTCGGTCACCAGGGGCTCGATATTGTCGGCCTCGTCGCGCACGGGGACGACCACGGACAACGCGGGCGCCTCGGGCGTCACCGCGGACGGGCGCTCGTGGATATGGGCGACGGCCATGGTCGGATCGACGGGTGTCCCCGGCATCGGGTGGTTCGGTTCAACGGCGCGGCGTCCGTGTCCGGGCAATCGTGCCGGAACGAATGCTGTACGGGTCCGGTTTACAACGGCGGCTGCACCGCGGCAAAGCCTTTCCGCGCCGGTCAGGCATCGGCATTGGCGACCAGACGGTCGAGGCGCAGCCGCTCGCGGTGGTCGGTGAGGCGCCGGGCGCCGGCGAACACCGCCGCCAGGACCCCGAGCCCGGTGCCGCCGGCGATCAGGAACATGACCAGGAGCTGGTACTTGACCGCCTCCACGGGCTCCACCCCGGCCAGGATCTGACCGGTCATCATGCCCGGCAGGAACACCAGCCCGGCCGCCGACATGGCATTGATAATGTGCATGAGGCCGCCGCGCACCGCCTCGCGCACCACGCCGCCCATGGCCTCGCCGAAGGTGTGGCCGAGGGCCAGGCGGGCCTCGATGGCGACGCGCTCGCGGGCCGCGGCAGTGACCATGCGGTCCATTCCCAAGCTGACCCCGTTCATGGTGTTGCCCAGCATCATACCGAGCAGCGGCAGCAGGTAGCGGGGGTCGTACCAGGGATCGGGGCGGATCTGGGTGGTCAATGCCAGGACGGTGACCAGGATCCCGGCCACCATCATGCTGGCCGTGCCCAGGCCGTAGGTCCACCAGCCGGTGAAGCGTCGGGTCTGCCGGGCCGACACCTCGCGCCCGGCCACCAGCACCATGAACAGGGCCACCGCCCCGGTCAGCCACGGCGAGGCGATGGCGAACAGGGCCTTGAGCACCAGCCCCACCAGCACCAGCTGGACCACCATGCGCGCCGCGGCGATCAGCATGCGATTCTCAAGCCCCAGGCGCAGGACCAGGGACAGCCCCGCGTTGACGGCGATGAGCAGCGCCGCCAGGGCGATGTCGGTGTAGCTGAGGGCGATGAAGGTCATGTTGCCGCCTCGCCCGCGGTGTCCAGACGGCCTCCGGCCATGGCCAGGACGCGGCCCGCCAGGCGCCCGATCTGATCGCGGTCGTGGCTCACCAGCACCACCGCGACGCCGGCGGCCAGGCGCTCGCGCAGGACCGCCTCCACCCCGTCCATGCTGTCCCGGTCCAGGCCCGAGGTGGGCTCGTCGAGAAGCAGCACCGCCGGAGTTCCCACCAGCACCCGGGCCAGGGCCATGCGCTGGCGCTCGCCGGTGGACAGGCGGCTGACCGGCCAGGCCAGGGCGTCGGCGGGCAGGTGGAGGCGCGGCAGCAACCGCCGGGCCGCCTCGGGGTCGGCGAAATGGGCCTTGACGCCGTCGGCCCACCAGCCCGACTCCGGCGGCAGGTAGACCACCCGGCGGCGCCACGCATGGGCCGCCATGGACTCCCGCGACCGGCCTTCCAATTCCACCGCGCCGTCGCACGGGTCCAGGTCGGCAATGGCCCGCAAAAGCAGGGTCTTGCCGGCCCCCGATGGGCCGTGCACGGCCACGCACTCGCCGGCCGCGACATCCAGGTCCACGGGCTCGAGACCGGGACGGCGGAGGCGTCGGATGGACAACACCGGGTAGGGCTCAACGGACGGTTGCGGGTGGGTCGGCGGCACGGCTCTTTCCAAACGCGGGGCCGCGATGGCATAACGCCAGCCGCAGCCGAGGGAGTCAACCATGGACCGGACTGCCGCACCCAACCCCGCCGACCGGCGGCATCGACCGCCCGAGGCCGGCCGCGGCCGCGGCTGACGGCAAGGCGGACACGCCGTGGAACCGGGCACTCAGGGCGATCCCCCAAAGGACCGGATGGTCTCCCGCCGCGCCGGGCGTGGCCTCGCCGCGCTCGCCGCGGCGCTGTTCCTCATCGTCACCTTCGCGTTCGCCGGGTGGCTGGACGTTGCGCCGGCGGTGGTCCTCGCCCTGGTGCTGGTGACCGGCGCGGTATGGGTGGCGCGGGTGCCGGTGTTGACGGTCCACGACCGTCCGGGCGAGGTCCCGCCGGACCGCATCGGCGAGTTCGCCGAGGTTCTGGACGCCCTGCCCGATCCGGTGATCCTGCTCGACGGGGGACGGCTGGTGGTGGCCGCCAACCGCCTGGCCCACGAGATCCTGGGGACCAGCCCGGTCGGCCTCGACCTCGCCGCCTCCCTACGCCATCCGGGCGCCCTCGAGGCGGTGGACGCCGTGCTGGGCGGCGCGGCGCGGGGCGAGGCCGACTTCACCATTCCGGTCCCCGTGGTGCGCGCCATCACGCTCTACGCGGCACGGCTGTCGCCGGACTCGCCGCTGTGGCCGGCCCGGGCCGTGCTGGTGCTCGACGACACCACCGAGACCAAACGGACCCAGGAGGCCCAGGCCGACTTCGTGGCCAACGCCAGCCACGAGCTGCGCTCGCCCCTGTCGTCGCTGATCGGCTACATCGAGACCCTGCAGGGCCACGCCCGCGACGACGAGGCGGCCCGCGGGCGCTTCCTCGAGATCATGCACGGCGAGGCCCGGCGCATGGCGCGGCTGATCGGGGACCTGCTGTCGCTGTCCAGGGTGGAGATCGACGAGCACGTGCCGGCCCGCGGTACGGTGGATCTGGCCGCCGTCCTCGGCAGCGTGGCCAACACCCTGGCCGCCCAGGCCGACGCCCGATCCATGACCATCGACGTGGACTGCCCGGAGGGCCTGCCGCCAGCGGCCGGGGATCGCGATCAGTTGACCCAGGTGTTCCACAACCTCGTCGACAACGCGGTGAAGTACGGCCGTGCGCACACCCCCATCCGGGTCACCGTGCGGCCGGTGGACCGGCTGCCCGACTCCGGCGTGCCCGGACTCGCCATCGCCGTTGCCGATCAGGGCGACGGCATCCCCCGCGAGCACCTGCCGCGCCTGACCGAACGGTTCTACCGCATCGACAAGGGCCGCTCCCGCGACATGGGGGGCACCGGCCTGGGCCTGGCCATCGTCGAGCGCATCGTCGCCCGCCACCGGGGCCGGCTGGCCATCGACAGCACCGTCGGCCGGGGCAGCACCTTCACCGTCACCCTGCCGGCGGGCGACCGCCATCGGCCGTCCGTGGGGCCGCTGGACATCCGGAACATCGCGGCCCCGGGGCAGCCCCCCGACTAGACAACGGGCTTCATAGGTCGGTTGTCATAAAACGGTAACGTTCCCGTCATAAATTGGTAGCTGCGGCTGGCTAGAGTCCGCGCGCCGCGCACCCGCAACCGGCGGCCCGAGCGGTCATACGTAGTTTTGTCTCAAGACATCCTTAGGAGTGAGCAATGAAGCGAAAGACGCTCGCGCTTGCCGTCCTGGCGACCGTTGCGGTCGCGGGTGCGGCCGAGGCGCGCGACCAGATCCGCATTGTCGGTTCGTCCACCGTCTACCCCTTCGCGACCACCGTCGCCGAGCAGTTCGGTAAGACCACCAAGTTCAAGACGCCGGTCATCGAGAGCACGGGCTCCGGTGGCGGCCTCAAGCTGTTCTGCTCCGGTGTCGGCGTCGAGCACCCCGACATCACCAATGCCTCGCGCGCCATCAAGAAGTCCGAGGTCGAGCGCTGCCACAAGAACGGCGTCACCGACATCACCGAGATCAAGATCGGCTACGACGGCATCGTGCTCGCCAATTCCAAGGCGGCGCCGAAGATGAAGATCACCCGCCAGCAGCTGTTCATGGCCCTGGCCAAGGACGTGCCGGCCGGCGAGGGCAAGCTGCAGCCCAACCCCTACAAGATGTGGAGCGACGTCGATCCCTCCCTGCCCAAGACCCGCATCGAGGTCCTGGGCCCGCCGCCCACCTCCGGCACCCGCGACGCCTTCGCCGAGCTGGCCCTCGAGGGCGGCTGCAAGAAGATCGGCTGGATCAAGGCGATGAAGAAGCAGGACAAGAAGAAGTACAAAGCCATCTGCCATTCCATCCGCGAGGACGGCGCCTATGTGGAGGCCGGCGAGAACGACGTGCTGATCGTGCGTAAGCTCGAGGCGAACCCGGAAGCCTTCGGCGTGTTCGGCTTCAGCTTCCTCGACCAGAATGCCGACAAAGTGCAGGGCAGCCTGGTGGACGGCGTGGCACCGGAGTTCGAAAACATCGCCTCCGGCAAGTATCCGGTCTCGCGGCCGCTGTTCTTCTACGTCAAGAAAGCCCACGCCGGGACCATCCCGGGCATCGCCGGCTACATCAAGGAGTTCACCAGCGAGAAGGCCTGGGGTCCCGACGGTTACCTGACCGACAAGGGCCTGATCCCCATGCCCGATGCCGAGCGGATGAAGTACCGCAAGGACGGCGCTGGGCTCAACAACAACATCATGATGTAAGAGCCTTGCGAAAGGTTACCCTCGGGGCCGCTTGCCGGCCCCGAGGGTCCCTTGCTCTCTACTACCTTATTCTTTAAATCCATAGCGGTTCCGCCCCATGCAGACAGCCATCCTCGCCGTCACGCTCGCGGTCCTGACCATCATCGGCTTCTACATGGGACGGTCGCGGTCGGTGTCGGTAGCCGCCGGCAACCTCCGCCGTCTGCATTCCCTGCCCGGCTACTACGGCTATTACGTGGCGCTGTGGTGCGGCATTCCCGCGTTCGCGGTGCTCGCCACCTGGCTGTCACTGGAGACCACCATCGTCGAGACCCTGGTCATCGCCAGCCTGCCCGAGACCACGCAGGCCCTGCCGGAGTCCCGTCTCAACCTCCTGATCAACGACATCCGGAACCTGGCCAGCGGCAACATCGTCAGCCGCGAGGTCGACCCCGAGCTGCAGGCGGCGGCGGAACGCTACCAGAGCCTGCGGCAGACCGGCTTCCTGGCCGCGGCAGCGGTCACCCTGTCCCTGGCCATCGCCGGACTGGCCTGGGGCCGCCGCCTGATCGGGCCCGGTCTGAAGGCGCGCAATCAGGTGGAGACGGTGGTGCGGGTGTTCCTGATCGTCAGCTCCACCATCGCCATTCTCACCACCATCGGCATCGTACTGTCGCTGCTGTTCGAGGCCATCCGCTTCTTCGCGCTGGTCTCGCCCTTGGAGTTCCTGTTCGGGCTCAAGTGGAGCCCGCAGACGGCCCTGCGCGCCGATCAGGTGGGCAGCTCCGGCCTGTTCGGGGCGATCCCCCTGTTCTCGGGCACCCTGCTGATTTCGTTCATCGCCATGTGCGTGGCGGGCCCGGCCGGCCTGCTGTCGGCCGTCTACATGTCGGAGTACGCCCATCCCCGCATGCGCGCCGTGGCCAAGCCGATCCTCGAGATCCTGGCCGGCATCCCGACGGTGGTTTACGGCTTCTTCGCCGCCCTCACCGTGGCCCCGTTCTTCCGCAACACGGGCGCCGGGGTGGGGCTCGAGATTTCCTCGGAAAGCGCCCTCGCCGCCGGCGTGGTGATGGGGATCATGATCATCCCCTTCGTCTCGTCGATCTCCGACGACGTCATCACCGCCGTCCCCCAGGCCATGCGGGAGGGCTCCTACGGCCTGGGCGCGACCCGGTCCGAGACCATCCGCCAGGTCATCATTCCCGCTGCGCTGCCGGGCATCGTCGGCGGTTTCCTGCTGGCCATGTCCCGGGCCATCGGCGAGACCATGATCGTGGTCATGGCCGCCGGCCTGGCGGCCAACCTGACCGTCAATCCCTTCGAGGCGGTGACCACCGTGACCGTGCAGATCGTGACCCTGTTGATCGGCGACCAGGAGTTCGACAGCGCCAAGACCCTGGCCGCCTTCGCGCTGGGGCTGATGCTGTTCTGCGTGACCCTGTGCCTCAACGTCATCGCGCTGCATGTGGTCAACAAGTACAGAGAACAGTATGAGTAACGCGGTCGCCACCGACGTGCAGGTCGCCCCGAACATGAACGGAAGCCCGCGCAACGCATCCGAGGCCGTCGCCAAAAGCCTCAAGCGGCGGTATGCGGCGGAGAAGCGGTTCCGCGCCTACGGGCTGGTCGCCATCATCTTCGCCGCCCTGTGTCTCGCCATCCTGCTGGTGACCATCGTCGGCAAGGGCTACTCGGCGTTCACGCAGACGATGATCCGTCTGGATATCACGCTCTATCCCCAGGACATCGATCCGGACGGGACCCGCGACCCCGATGTGCTGTCCACCGCCAACTACCAGAAGCTGGTCAAGCAGGCCGTCCAGGATCTGTTCCCCGAGGTCACCAACCGCCGCGAGAGACGGCACCTTCAGGAGATCATCAGCCCCGGGGCGACGTACCACATCCGCGACGCCGTGCTCGAAGACACCTCGCTCATCGGCCAGCGGCTCGTGATCGAGGTCCCGGTTTCCGACGATCTGGACCAGTTCAACAAAGGGTTCATCAGCGGCGACGTGCCGGAGGTCGAGCGGCGGGTGAGCGACAAGCAGATCGCGTGGTTCAATCGTCTCAAGGATCGCGGTGTCATCATTTCCACCTTCAACACGACCCTGTTCACGGCCGGGGATTCGCGGGAACCCGAGTTGGCCGGCATCTGGGGCGCGGTGGTGGGCTCGTTCTTCACCATGGCGGTCACGCTTTTGTTGTCGTTCCCCCTGGCGGTCGGCGCCGCGGTCTATCTGGAGGAGTTCGCCCCCAAGAACCGCTGGACCGACCTCATCGAGGTCAACATCAACAACCTGGCCGCGGTGCCGTCCATCGTGTTCGGACTGCTCGGACTGGCGGTGTTCATCAACTTCTTCGGCCTGCCCCGCTCGGCGCCCGTGGTCGGCGGCATGGTGCTGGCCCTGATGACCCTGCCCACCATCATCATCGCCGCCCGGGCGGCGCTGAAGGCGGTGCCGCCGTCCATCCGCGAAGGCGCGTTCGGCATCGGGGCGTCGCCCATCCAGGTGGTGACCCACCATGTGCTGCCACTGGCCATGCCCGGCATTCTCACCGGCACCATCATCGGCATGGCGCAGGCGCTGGGCGAGACGGCGCCGCTGCTGATGATCGGCATGGTGGCCTTCATCGTCGACATCCCGGGCGGGCCGCTGGATCCTTCCACCGTCCTGCCGGTTCAGATCTATTTGTGGTCCGACGCTCCGGAGCGGGCCTTCGAGGAACGTGCGTCCGCCGCGATCATGGTCCTGCTGGGCTTCCTGATCATGATGAACGCGATCGCGGTGGTCTTGCGCAAACGGTTCGAACGACGCTGGTAGGACACCACGCCCATGGCTGACTCCACACCGCAGGCGATGCCCCAGGAGGCTGCTCCCATCTCCGAGCCCCCGCCGGCCGCCGAACCTCTCAAGACCTCCACCGACAGCGGCAACGGGGCGGTCAAGTTCGCGTCGCGCAAGGTGTGCGTGTACTACGGCGAAAAGCAGGCCCTGTTCGACGTCGACCTGGACGTCCTGAAGAACAAGGTGACCGCCCTCATCGGGCCGTCCGGCTGCGGCAAGTCCACCTATCTCAGGTGCCTCAACCGGATGAACGACACCATCCCCATCTGCCGGGTCACCGGCGAGATTTCACTGGACGGTGTCGACATCCACTCCAAGGCCGTGGACGTGGTCCACCTGCGCGCCCGCGTCGGCATGGTGTTCCAGAAGCCCAATCCGTTTCCCAAGTCCATCTACGACAACATCGCCTACGGCCCGCGCATCCACGGCATCGCCAGCAGCAAGGGCGAGCTCGACGACATCGTGCAGAGCAGCCTGGAGAAGGCCGGCCTTCTGAAGGAGGTCCACGACCGGCTGCAAGAACCGGGAACGGGCCTGTCCGGCGGTCAGCAGCAGCGCCTGTGCATCGCCCGCGCCGTGGCCGTGGAGCCGGAGGTGATCCTGATGGACGAGCCCTGCTCGGCGCTCGACCCCATCGCCACCGCCCGCATCGAGGAGCTGATCGACGAGCTGCGCGAGAACTACACCATCGTCATCGTCACCCACTCCATGCAGCAGGCGGCGCGGGTGTCCCAGCGCACCGGGTTCTTCCACCTGGGCGAGCTGGTCGAGTTCGGCGAGACCG
Source organism: Rhodospirillales bacterium (assembly GCA_028277795.1). Classification (GTDB taxonomy): domain Bacteria; phylum Pseudomonadota; class Alphaproteobacteria; order Rhodospirillales; family JANQFP01; genus JANQFP01. The sequence goes on along the minus strand of JANQFP010000232.1, from coordinate 12,844 downwards.
AGCAGATCTTCACCAATCCGCAGGACGAACGGACGCAAGGGTACATCACCGGCCGCTTCGGCTGAGCACCGTCGCGCCGGCCCGCAGGGAGCTGATCATGACGACCGAACACATCGTCAAGTCCTTCGACGAGGAGTTGAACCGGCTTGACGGCATCATCGCCGAGATGGGCGGGCTGGCCGAGGCCCAACTGGCCGATGCAATCGAGGTGCTGGCCACCCGCGACGCCGAGAAGGCCTCGCGGGTGGTGACCAACGACAAGCGCATCGACACCCTGGAAAGCGAGGTCGACGCCCAGGCCCAGCGCATGCTGGCGCTGCGCCAGCCCATGGCCGACGACCTGCGCGTGGTGATCGTGGCGCTCAAGACCTCGGCCGTCATCGAGCGCATCGGCGACTATGCCAAGAACGTGGCCAAGCGCACGGTGGCCCTGGCCCAGATGCCACCCATCGGGCCGTCGCGGACCATCGCCCGCATGGGTCGCCTGGTGCAGGAGATGATCAAGAACGTGCTCGACGCCTACCTGGCCCGCGACCTGGCCAAGGCCGACGACGTGCGCGTCCGCGACGAGGAGGTGGACGCGCTCTACACCAGCGTGTTCCGCGAGCTGCTCACCTACATGATGGAAGACCCGCGCAACATCACGCCGTGCACCCACCTCCTGTTCGCCGCCAAGAACATCGAGCGCATCGGCGACCACGCCACCAACATCGCCGAGAACGTCCATTTCCTGATCACCGGCGAAGTCCTCGAAGACGACCGCCCCAAGGGCGACGCGACCAGCTTCACCGTGGTTCAGCCGGACGCGGAGGCGGCCCCCGACCAGGGGGCCGACGCGTGAAGCCCCTGATCCTGATCGTCGAGGACGAACCGGCCCAGGCCGAGGTCCTGCGCTACAACTTCGAACGCGAGGGCTACACCACGGTGGTCGCCAGCGACGGCGAGGAGGCCCTGCTCGCCGTCGAGGAGCAGCAGCCCAGCCTGGTGATCCTGGACTGGATGTTGCCCGGCCTGTCCGGCCTCGAGGTGTGCCGCCGCCTGCGCCAGCGCCCCGAGACCCGCACCCTGCCGGTGATCATCCTCACCGCCCGCGGCGAGGAGACCGACCGCGTCCGCGGCCTCGACTGCGGCGCCGACGATTACGTGACCAAGCCGTTCTCCGCCTCCGAGCTGGTGGCGCGGGTGCGCGCCGTCCTGCGCCGCACCAGCCCCAACCTCGGCGCCGAGGAGCTGCGCCGGGCCGACGTGGTGCTCGACCTGGCCGCCCACCGGGTGACCCGCAACGGCCGGCCGGTGCACCTGGGGCCCACCGAGTTCCGGCTGCTGCACCTGTTCATGGAGCGCCCGGACCGGGTGTTCTCCCGCGAGCAGCTCCTGGACAAGGCGTGGGGCCGCGACATCCACGTGGAGCCGCGCACCGTCGACGTCCACATCCGCCGCCTGCGCAAGGCCCTCAACGAGGGGGGCCGGCCCGACCTCATCCGCACCGTGCGCGGCAGCGGCTACGCCCTCGACGTCCCCAACTCCTGAGCCTACCCCTTTCGAAGTCCTCGCCACCTCTCGGCCATGCATCATTGAACGCAGGCCGCTGAGGAACGCTGAGGGCAAGAAATAATCACTCGTCTTTTCCTGCCGAAGCCACAGGCGTTTTCCTGTTTTTTATTTGTGGACGCAGGCAATATTCGGCACTTAATCTTGATTTTTCTTTTTCCTGCGTTCCTCTGCGTCCACTGCGTCCTCCGCGTTTAATCGGACCTTTCCGAACCCGCGCCGCCGAACCGGCAACCCACCCTTTGACCGCCCCCCACCGAACCCGGTATTGAGGACCCGCCAGCATCAACGGGTCATGGGCCACCATGTCGGGGTCGCGGCGGAAAGGGGGACGGGCGCTCGCCCCGCTCGCGCGGCTGCTCAAGGACGAGCAGTTGGCCCTCTCCATCCTCGCCCTGGCCGTCGGGGCCGCCGGCGGCGGTGCCGTGGTCCTGTTCCGCGAGGCCATCGCGCTGGTCCAGGAGCTGGCCTACGGCTCGGGCGTGGAGCGCCTGTACCTTCATGCCGCGCGGCTGCCCTGGTGGTGGATCCTGTTGGCGCCCGCCGCCGGCGGCCTGGTGGTCGGCGTGCTGGTGCGCTTCATCATGCCGGAGCGGCGGCCCCACGGGCTCGCCGACGCCATCGAGGCCTGCGCCCTGCGCGGCGGCCGCATGTCGGCGCTGACCGGCCTGCGCGCCGCCGTGGTCAGCGCCGTCTCCATCGGTGCCGGCGCGTCGGTGGGACGGGAGGGACCGGCGGTGCACCTGGGGGCGTCCCTGGGCGGCTGGCTGGCCCAACGCCTGCATCTGTCGCGGGCCTCGTCCCGCACCCTGCTCGGCTGCGGCGTGGCGGCGGCGGTGGCGGCGTCGTTCAACGTGCCCATCGCCGGCGCCCTGTTCGCCAGCGAGGTGGTGATCGGCCACTACGCCTTGAGCGCCTTCGCCCCGGTGGTCATCGCCAGCGTCGCCGGCACCATCGTCTCGCGCCAGTATTTCGGCGACTTCCCCGCCTTCACCCTGTTCGAGCACGAGATCGCCTCCCTGTGGGAGTTCCCCGCCTTCGCCGGACTGGGCGTGGTTGCCGGACTTGTCGCCATCGTGCTGATGCGGGGCATCATGCTGGCCGGCACCGCGGCCACACGCATGCCGCTCCCCGCCGTCCTGCGGCCGGCCGTGGCCGGACTGGCGGTGGGGGCGTTGGCCATCGCCTTTCCCCAGGTGCTGGGGGTCGGCTACGGCGCCGCCGAGACGGCGCTCCGCGACGTGTGGCCGTGGACCACGCTGCTGGCGGTGTGCGCGGCCAAGATCGTCGCCACCTCGGTGAGCCTGGGTTTCGGCTTCGGCGGCGGCGTGTTCTCGCCCTCCCTGGTGGTCGGCGCCACCCTGGGCGGCCTGTTCGGCGCCGCGGTCACCGGCCTCTTTCCCGAGCTGTCGTCGGGTGCCGGCGCCTACACCCTGGTCGGCATGGGGGCGGTGGCGGCGGCGGTGCTGGGCGCCCCCCTCTCCACCACCCTGATCGTCTTCGAGATGACCGGCGACTACGCGATCACCGTGGCGGTGATGGTGGCGGTGGCGGTGTCGTCGCTGATCACCCGCCAGCTCTATGGCCGGTCGTTCTTCGCCTGGCAGCTCGAGCGGCGCGGCTACGACCTCAAGAGCGGCTTCGCGTCGTCGCTGCTGCGCCAGATGGTGGTCCGCGACGTGATGTCCCGCGCCGGCGAGCTGGTGACCCCCGAGGTGGCATTGCAGGACCTCCGCACCATGCTGCAGCTCTCGGACTCGGGCGCGCTGTTCGTGGTCCGCGAGGACGGCACGCTCTACGGCACCATCACCCTGGCCGACATGAGCGAAGCCGCCTTCGACCGCAGCTACGACGCGGTGCTGGTCGCGGCCGACGTGGCCCGCCGCCGGCCGCCGTCGCTGGCCGCCGGCGACGACCTGGACACGGCGCTGAAGGTGATGCGCGAGAGCGGCGAGAGCTACATCGCGGTGGTCGACGACGCCCGGACCCAGCGCTACGTGGGCTGCGTCCACGAGCGCGACGTGATGGTGGCCTACAACCGCGCCCTCGTCGAAAGCCGCCGCGAGGAGCACGACTGAGGGTCGCGCATTTTCCGGGACGGCCCCTCCCAATCTCGATGGAATCGTTTTTCAATGTGGAGGTCGCGGAGGGCGCCGCGGCGTCCTCACGCCGCTCAGTCGGGATCTGCTGCTCACGTGCGTTCCGTTTTTGTTCTTGACAATTCGCCTAAAATAGGTATTTATTCCTCTCAGAAAATCGAAATGCAAAGGGGAGGAAGAAGGATGGCCCGCCGCAGCTCGTTCGATGCCCTGCTCTCGGGGCTGGAGGCTCGGTCTTCGAGGGCGCAGGACGACCGGGATCCGTTGGGCCGGCGACGGACGGGCGGCCGCGGTCGCCGCGCGCCGCCCGACGACTTCCGTCTGCGCCACCCGGTGGGCCGCGACAGCGTCAACCGCCGTCCCGACGTGGCCAAGCTGGAGGCCATTCTCATCGCCACCGGCGATCTGGACCCGGCACCGACCGGCGGGCCCACCGGCTATCCCGGAGTCCGCTTGGAGCAGGCCATCCAGCGCTTCCAGCGGACGGCCGGTCTCCGGGTGGACGGCGTGGTCAACCCCGGCGGCCCTACCGTCAGCGCCCTGGAACGCCGTCTGGCGCCGGCCGCGGGACAGCGGCCGCGGGCGGCCGGGCTGGGCCGGCCCCTGCGCGCGGCCCCGGACGCCGACGCCGTGGCCGCCAACACCCGCACCGTGGACGCCATGGCCCGGACCAGCGAGCTGGGCCTGGTGCCGCGCCTGATCGCCGACGTTCACGCCGAAGGCGGCGAGAAGGGCCGCGCCAACCTGAACAACCTCTTCGAGCAGGTCGCCGGCCGCCTCCCCGATCGCCTGCCACGGCTGCTCTCGGAAACCGACGCGACGTTGCGCGACCGTGGTGCCAGACGTCTGTCGATCACCGACTTCCCAACGCTGGCCGCACTCCTCGACGAGGGCGGCGGGGATGACGGGGGCGATGATGGCGGAGATGACGGCGATTCCCCCGATCCGCCGGGCGACGACCCCGCGCCCGATGAACCACCCGGCGACGACGGCGATCCGTCCGACCCACCGGAAGACAAGCCCGATCCCGACGAGCCCCCTGACGATGACGACGACGGTGACGATAACGACGAGGAACGGAAGAGGAGATGCGCCTGGCTGAGAGAAGCAATCAAGGCCCAAGAAACCAATGAAAAAAGAGCCGACGAACGGCTCCAACAGGCCCGTGACAAGGTCAATGAACTCAGCAAGCGGATCGAGGAACTCGAGAAGCAAAAGGCCGAGGCCGGAAAAAACACGGCAATCAATACTTTCGGTGGCCTTTTCTTTGGCGGGCCCCGCGGCGCTGCGGAAGGGGCGGTCTTAGGTGGCGTAGAGGTTTCCAGGATCGAGTTGGAACTGGCTGAGTTGCGCGCGCAGCTCACGAATGCCATCGAAAGGCAGAACGAAGCCCAACAGGCCTATGACGAGGTCGCGCAGAGGGTTCTCGACCTCAAGAACGAGTACGACGAACTAAAGTGCCAGGACAAGGGCTGAACGTTAGGGGTGAAGCCTGCCCGGACTAGGTTCTTTGGCTAACCGCTCGGCCCACTCGATCCTGTACTCGGACATTCTCTGCTCAAGAGCAGGCAAGTGCTCCGAGACGTCGGCCCCGGCCGAACGCGCTCTCAGGAACCACGCATAGGCAGCCACGTCGTCTTGCCGGGCGCCGTCACCCCGAGCGAACCGCAAGCCCAGATCGATCTGGGCCGGAGTATGGCCGGCGATCGCGGCCTTGAACATCCATTGTTTGGCCCGGCCGGGCGTCTTTTCGGGCGCACGGCCCATGTTGATCCATTTCGCCAGCTCGTACTGGGCCCGCGGCAGGCCCGCCTCTGCCGCTGTCTCCAGCCACTCCACGGCGCTCACGCGGTCCCGGGGCAATCCGTCATCTCCCTCCCACAACCCGAGCGCCACTTCAAGCTGCTTGGCCGGGCCGCCTCGTTCCAGCTCCCGCATCCAGTCCAGGGCCAGCCGGAGCTCCCCCGGCAGACCGCGAGCGCCCATCATCGACCACAGACGTCTCTCCCGCTCCTCGTCCGCCGTGTCCACCAGATGCAGGACGCCACGGCGGAACAGATGCCACGCGGCGTCACCGTCGCGCGGGACACCGCGGCCGGTCAGGTACAGGTCCCCGAGGAGAAGCGGTGCGTAGTCGTCGTCGCGTTCCACGGCCATATGGTAGAACTCTGCGGCCTTGGCGTAGTCCAATGGCGCGCAGCCGCCGAGCTCGTGCAGCCGGCCGTGATAGGTGAACGCGCCACTGTCGCCTTCGGCCTCGCCGTCCCCGATGCGCCGCAGCATGGTGTCGCAATCGCCCGCCTGCATGGCGTGGAAGACGTCGTACAGCCACCCACCGGGGTCCATCGGGCCCTTGCCCTCGATCTGCCGTTGCCAATAGGGGATGTCCCGATCCTCCGGATCGGCCGCCGACGCCGCGCCGAGTCCCCACGCGGCCAAGAGCACCACGCCGAGAACCAACCATTTGGCTGAAAGAACGGTATTGGGGGTCATCGCAACCACCCTCGGTCGATGCTGCTACGATGGTAGCATCGTCGTGGTTCGATTCAACCCGAAGCGGCGAATGATCGCTATTGAGCCTGGCGCAACTTCAGCCAGTCGTAGCGGTCCCGCGAGCGGACGCGGATCTGCTTGAGCTCCAGGCTCTCGGCCCCTGCGGGCAGCAGGTCGATGGTCACCTCGGCGCCGGGATCGCCGGTCGCCCACACCTTGCGGAAGAACTCGGCCATGGTCTTCACCGGCTTGCCGCCGACGCCCATGATGATGTCGCCGGTCTTGAGCCCCGCCTGGTCGGCCGGGCCGCCGGACGCGGTGCGGGTGACGAACACCCGGCCGTGGGCCTCGCTGGTGTAGACCCCGAGCCAGGGGTGCGAGGGTGTGGACGGCCGCCCGTGCTCCAGCAGGTCGGCGAACACCGGCCGCAGCAGGTCGATGGGCACGAACATGTTGCCCGGCACCGGCAACGGGCCGGGCAGCGCGTCGTTGACGTAGAGCGACCCGATGCCCAGCAGCCGGCCGTTGCGGCCGATCAACGCGGCGCCGCCGAAGGACGGATGGGGCGGCACCGTGAAGATGGCGTCCTCCAGCAGGTACTCCCAGTAGCCGGCGAACACGCGCCGCGAGGCCACCTGGGCGGCGATGGCCGCCTGCGGACCCTCGCGGCCGACCACGATGACCGGGTCGCCCTCCTCGAGCAGCGACGAGTCGCCGAGGCGCAGAGGCGTGATGCCGAGGGGTTTCTGCGCCCGCAGGAGGCCGAACCCGCTGTCATAGTCGTAGGCCACGATGGCGGCCGGCACGGTCTCGCCCTCCTGGGTGACGACGGCCGCCGATTCCGCCTCCAGGATCAGGTAGCCGATGGTGAGCACCAGGCCGTCGGCATCGATGACCACGCCGCTGCCTTCGCGCTCCACACCCAGGGAGTTTGCGGTGCGGGCGTCGGGCCGGATCTGGGCCTGCACGCCGACCACAGCGCCGAGGATGTCGCCGGCCGGAACGCTCGACCAGGCGCCGGGCGATTCGCCCTCGCTGGCCGACCGCTCGGCCCGCAGCGGGCCGGACATGACGGCGACCAGAACCGCCAGGACGGCCGCGGCCGCGGTCCGACGGAGACGGAGGGTGGTCAGGATTGCGTGGGTCATCGCGGCCTCCCGGGTCGCTGCCCTGGCGTCATCCTAGCATGTGGGGTCGCGGGCAGGGCCGGAAAAGATCGGCGGCGGGAGACGGCCCGCCGCGCCATGGTATAGTGATCCCGTCCCATGTCCGATCCGTTCGAACTCGCCGAGCCTGTGCCCCGCGCCGCCCCGCCGGCGCCCGCGGCCGCACCGTACCTGACGAACCTCAACGACACCCAGAGGGACGCCGTCGCGGCGACGGAGGGGCCGGTGCTGGTGCTGGCCGGCGCCGGCACCGGCAAGACCCGGGTGCTGACCACCCGCCTCGCCCACATCCTCCACCAGGGCCTGGCCCGGCCGTGGGAGCTGCTGGCCGTCACCTTCACCAACAAGGCGGCGCGGGAGATGCGCGAGCGGGTGGCCGCCCTGCTCGGCCGCCCGGTCGAGGGCTGGTGGGTCGGCACCTTCCATGCCATCGGGGCGCGGCTGCTCAGGACCCACGCCGAGGCCGCGGGGCTCAAGCCCAACTTCACCATCCTCGACGCCGACGATCAGGCGCGCCTGCTCAAGCAGCTCATGGCCGCGGCCGGCATCGACGACCGCAAGTGGCCGCCACGGGTCATGCTGGCGGAGATCCAGCGCTGGAAGGACCGCGGCCTGACGCCCGACAAGGTGTCCGCCGAGGAAGGCGCCGACACCGCCGACGGCAAGGCGCTCGCCCTCTACGAGGAATACCAGGAGCGGCTGCGCACCCTGAACGCCGCCGACTTCGGCGACCTGCTGCTCCACTGCCTCACCGTGTTCGCCGCCGAGCCCGACCTGCTGGCCCGCTATCAGCGGCAGTTCCGCTACATCCTGGTGGACGAATACCAGGACACCAACGTGGCCCAGTACCTGTGGCTGCGGCTGCTGGCCCAGGGCCGGCGCAACCTGTGCTGCGTCGGCGACGACGACCAGTCCATCTACTCCTGGCGGGGCGCCGAGGTGGGCAACATCCTGCGCTTCGAGGCCGACTTCCCGGGCGCCAAGGTGATCCGGCTGGAGCGCAACTACCGATCCACGCCCCACATCCTGGGCGCTGCCTCGGGGCTCATCGCCAACAACCGGGACCGCCTCGGCAAGACCCTGTGGACCGACGTCAACAAGGGCGAGCGGGTGACCGTGCGCGGCGTCTGGGACGGGGAATCGGAGGCCCGCATCGCCGGCGACGAGATCGAGGCCCTGCACGGCCGCGGCCATGCGCTGAACGAGGTGGCGGTGCTGGTGCGCGCCGGCTTCCAGACCCGCGAGTTCGAGGAACGCCTGATCACCATCGGCCTGCCCTACCGGGTGATCGGCGGGCCCCGGTTCTACGAGCGCCAGGAGATCCGCGACGCCATCGCCTATTTGCGGGTGGTCATGCAGCCCGACGACGACCTGGCCTTCGAGCGCATCGTCAACGTGCCCAAGCGGGGCCTCGGGCAAGCGACCTTGCAGACGGTGCACCGGCTGGCCCGGGCCCAGGGGGTCTCGCTGACCGCGGCGGCGCGCCGGCTGGTGGAGACCGACGAGATCAAGCCAAGGGCGCGCACCACGCTGGCCGCCCTCATCGGCGACTTCGACCGCTGGCGCAGCCTGGTCTCGGTCATGCCCCATCCCGACCTGGCCGGCCTGGTGCTCGACGAGTCCGGCTACACCGCCATGTGGCGGGCCAGCAAGGCGCCCGAGGCGCCGGGCCGGCTGGACAACCTCAAGGAGCTGGTGGCGGCGCTGGCCGAGTTCGACACCCTGGAGGGCTTCCTGGAGCACGTCAGCCTGGTCATGGACAACGACGACGCGGCCACCGACGACAAGGTGACGCTGATGACCCTGCACAGCGCCAAGGGCCTGGAGTTCGACACCGTGTTCCTGCCTGGCTGGGAGGAGGGCCTGTTCCCCCATCAGCGGGCCCTCGACGAGGGCGGCCTGGCGGCCCTGGAGGAGGAGCGCCGCCTGGCCTACGTGGGCATCACCCGGGCGCGGCGCCGGGCCATCATCTCGTTCGCCGCCAACCGCCGGGTCTACGGCCACTGGCAGAGCACGCTCCCGTCGCGGTTCATCGACGAGCTGCCCGACGACCACGTGTCCCGGGCGGCGGAGCCCGGGCTGTACGGCGCCGGCAGCGAAGGCCGGTCGGGCCCGGCCGAGTCGCCGGCCTTGTTCGCCGGCGCAGGCTGGCCGGCCCGCCGCCGGCGTGCGGTGGACGCCGCCGACTGGCGGGCGGCCCCGGTGGAGGCGTCGGGCGAGGCCTATCAGGTGGGCCAGCGGGTGTTCCACCAGAAGTTCGGCTACGGGCTGGTGCGCGCCGTGGACGGCAACAAGCTCGAGATCGCCTTCGACAAGGCGGGCACCAAGAAGGTCATGGACAGCTTCGTCGAGGCGGTGTGAGGCGTCAATCGAGTGAGTGAACAGGTCAACGCCCGGTCAGCCGCTGAAGACCCGCACGAATATCGCCGACCGCGTGACCGAGTGAGGTTTCGTTGCGTCCGGCGCGGTAGATATCCATGGCGGCCACGATATCGTCTGCAAACTCCAGGCCCTCCAGCGTGACAACGTGCCCGGCGGAGATCGCCGCATTCTTCAGAAGTCCTTTGTAATAATCGCGTTCGCACTTCTTCTGTGGAATTGCGGGAGACGGCCCAATAACAGTATTAAATGCGTTCTGGTCGGCGAAAAACCAACGTTCGACGTGGGGATCTGGGCAAGCTACAACAGTGAACTCCTTCAGGGGCTCGTTCGTGCACCTCAAGATTTCGTTTCGCCTCTCGTTCAACGTTGAGCAATTGGCATCGGTAGCGCATACGATGAGGTCTGGAAGCTCAATATCGGTAGACAAGACAGCTTTTTGAAATGCCTTGAACTCGCTCATTAGTTTCGGTCGCCCTCCCCTTGCGGAGGTATCGTCCAGGCGTATCGTCCTGCCTTCTTCTCGAGCCAGTCGACGAATCAACGGAACGAGAAACCTTTCATGCGCAACGTCCTCGGCAAAAAGGGCGACGCGCGCATACTCAGGCATCGAGTAAACCCCGCAAGAGGAGGTTCTCAAAGTGACCATCCTCTCGGTCCGACGAGAGAGCGTCCCTGATTTCGTGATCCGTAAAAAGGGGGCCGGCCGGATCGAAGGACCGAATCTCGGTGCCGGCTGGGCCTTTCGTGACCCGCAGAAGACCTATGTCTCGCTTCGTGTCGCGGGCCTCCTTTAGGATGGCGGTACAAAATAGAGGGGAGTGTGTTGACACTATGGTTTGAATGTCGCGATCAGCGAGGGACGCGAGAAGTTTTGCAGCAAGTTCGATCCTACGCGGATGCACGCCGTTCTCTGGTTCCTCGAACGCAAGGAGGCGCCCATTCCACGGGTTTGCCGCAATAGAACAAAGAGCAAGAACCCTCAAAGTTCCTTCAGATATAATTCTCGATGAATACTCTACCCCATCTTGACGGACAAGCACATCAACTATACCTCTCCTCTTATCTAGATCAACATTTAAGTCATCTACACTTGGTATTATTGATTTCAAAGTCCTTTTTATTGCCAAGAAGTTCTTTTCTTTCTCGGACCTCAGCCTATATAAGAAAGGTGCAATATTCTCGCCTAAGACACCGATGTCGCTCACTTCTGATGGCGGGCGCGGTTGTCGCATAGCCACTCGAGGATCCAAGTAATAGATCCGCCAACCCGACAATTCCTTACGACAACGTTCAATTGCGGTAAACTCACGTCCGCCGAGCCTGGGGTCGGAGAGCACCGCGTAGTTACCTAGCTGTTCGTGGCGTGGTCGACCTGGGCGGGCTCTTGGCCGGATCAGCACGTGATCGCCTTCGGTTTCTATTCGGGGCGAACCCATCGTTTCACCTGTTCTTCGAGCGAGCGTGCATAGAAATTCGTCTATGACCGACAAGGCCCCCGATTCCGGGTGAATTGCGACTTTCACCCGATACCGGTAACGCTCTCCACCAACATCATCGAGATCGGCATCGAACTCGAAGCTCGCCTCCTTCTCCGCAAGGAGCCCACTCAACCCCTCGGCGGGAAAAGAGAAAGCTTCTATCGGATAGCCACGAAGCGGGGCGGCAAGCGCGTCCGCCAACGTGCGTTGAGTTCCAATCCTGGATAGCGCGAGTATTGCATCAAGGACATTGCTTTTTCCCGCGGCATTCGGTCCAAAAAGAACAGCCAAGGAAGGAAGCTTGACCTCCTGACTTAGAAGAGACTTGAAGCCATTTATATGGAAGGACTTAAGCATATCTGCGAGTACATTCAGAAAGAGGAAAGCGATAGCGCCTTACCAGTCGCGTTCCGCAGTAGGTTACAGCGCCGCTGCCAGTCGAAAGTAGATTGTTCGTCGCGAGCATAGCGCGACCAAATGCTCGATCAAGTGGAGGCTGGAGATCGCCTTCGACAAGGCGGGCACCAAGAAGGTCATGGACAGCTTCGTCGAGGCTGTATGATACCGCCCCGCCTAGAGGTCGATGCCGAAGGCGCGGGCCCGGGTGCCGCAGATGTCGGCGATCAGGGCCAAGTCATCCGCGTCGAGTTCCTCCCTCCAGCGCTCCACGCTATCGGCATCGATGGGCCGGTCGGCGCGGGTATCGCCCATCCGCACACCCGAGTGCAACTCGTCGTGCCGCAGCAGGTCGCCGTGCCACTCGACGCCGACGAAGCGCATGACGCGCTCCAACTCCGCCCTGGGATTGCCGATCAGGGTCTCGTACCGGAGCACCTGGTAGGGAATCCCGTGCGCCGAATAGACGGCGGGAAGCTCGTTCTTCAGCCTCCAACACAGGGCGCCGGCGAGGACGTTTTCGGTGCGGCTGCGGTGTTCCGGCGGTTTCGCGGCCATGTCGAAATAGGACTGCGTGAAGGGCTTCAGGTCCGCCTGGACCCGGTCCGCGACCAGGAAAAGGGTCTGCCAGATCGCATGGCGAGCGCCGCGCGGATGCGCTGCCCACGGCAGTTTCCGAGTGCCGTCCCTGATGGGGAGGTGGAGCCGCACCATGGAGGCCACCACCGCCCGCGGATCGCGCAGGCACCAGATGGCCTTCATGTGCGGAAGGCTCTTGAGGAAAGGCAGATTGCCGGCCTGGTCCGGGAGCTTGAACGACACCGCCTGCCCCGTCGCGGCGCCGTTCAGGTAGGTCGGCAGGAGGCGCTGATCGAACTCATCCTCGTCCACGCCGATCACCTCGGGGTGGGAATCGAGGATCAGATTGAGCAAGGTGGTGCCGCTGCGTTGGCAGCCGGTGATGACGATGGCCCGTTTTGCCGCCTGGTTGCTCACCGCGAACGACCCCCCCCGTGCCCTTGTACCGCGCCGATGGCATGGGTCAAGCCAATAGGGATATGCCGCGCGAGCCCCTAACCCACATTTCTCACATCCGCCACGGTCTGCGTCGCGTCCCGGCGGCCGCCCCGCCAGGAGCGGGCCGAAAAGCGTAGCCTGAGCTACGGTCGAGGTCCGCGACGCCGCGGGCGCCCGCCCGGACGCGACCCGGAGGGCGGCGCCGACCCGCCGACAGGGTGCGTCGAGCCGCTTGCCCGATGGCCCCGCATCGCGCGGCGCA
>JANQFP010000128.1 GCA_028277795.1 Rhodospirillales bacterium | reverse complement strand
TCCGAGCGCCGCGATTGCGATGAAGACCCTCCGGACCCTGACGCTGTGCCTGGTCGTGCTGCCGTGCCTGGCGGGCGGGGTCTGGTCCTACGCCCGGGGCTGGCCGGCGAGCTGGTACACGGCCGACTGGTCGTCGAGCGGCATCGCGCCAGAGCCCGCCGAGACGCGCGAGGCCCTGGTCCAGGTCTACGCGGCGCGGGCCGGCCGCTGGAAGGGCATCTTCGCGGTCCACACCTGGATCGCGCTCAAGCGCGCACGGGCGACGCACTTCGACCGCTACGACGTGGTCGGCTGGGGCCGGCCCGTGCGCCGCAACGCCTATCCGGTCGACGGCTACTGGTACGGCAACATGCCCACCGTCATCCTGGAGGTTCGCGGCGCCGAGGCCGAGCGGCTGATCCCGAGGATCGAGTCGGCGATCCGGGACTATCCGAACCGCCGGAACGGCTCCTATTCGGTCTGGCCGGGCCCCAACTCCAACACCTTCCTGGCCTGGATCGGCCGAAGCGTGCCCGGGCTCGGGCTCGAGCTGCCCCCGACCGCCATCGGCAAGGACTATCTCGGCGATGGCTGGCGGATCGCCCCGACCCCCTCGGGCTCAGGCCGGCAGGTCTCGTGGGGCGGCGTGGTCGGCGCCGCGGTCGCGGTCCACGAGGGGCTCGAGCTGCACCTGCTCGGCGCCACCATCGGCCTGGACCCGCAGGACCTGGCGATCAAGCTGCCGTCGATCGGCAGTCTCGGCCTCCGGCAGGCCTGGGACACGCTGCTGGCGGCGCCGGAACGGCGCTGAGCCCGGCGCCTGGTTCCTCGGTGTCCGCACGCTCGGGACCGCCGCGCCGGGCGATCCGCCCACTCACGCCTGGCCGGTGATCAGTTGCAGCCGGCACTGTTCACGAACACCTGCAGCACGCCGTTCTGATCGGTGACCTCGAGGGTGCCGATGAAGTTGCCCGCGCCGTTGCAGATAGCGCCGCCCGGTGCATCGGTCACGACATTGCCCGTGCTGCCGGGCAGCAGCGTGTTGCCGGGAGCACCAAATTGAAAGACATCGTCGCCGATCATCGTGAAGGTGTTGTCCGAGAGCGTCAGGTTGGTGTTGTTGGCATTGAAGAACACGCCATCGAAGAATATGTCCGTGATGATGTTGCCCGACACCGTCACGTTGCTGTTGTTGTCGGAGAAGGACACGCCCTGGTCGCCCGAGTTCACGATGGTGTTGCCCGACACCGTCACGTTGTTGTTGCCGTCGAAGATGCTCACGCCATCGCTGGTCGTGTTCGCGATGAAGTTGCCCGACACCGTCACGCCGCTGTTATCGTCGAAGAACACCACCCCCTGCTGGCCGGTGGAGAAGCTGTTGCCCGACACGGTCACGTTGCGGTTGTCGTTGAAGACCACCACGCCCTGGAAGACGTTGAGGAAGGTGTTGCCGGACACGGTCACGTTCCGGTTGTCGTTGAGGAACTCCACGCCTTCGCGGGGCAGGTTCACGATCGTGTTGCCCGACACCGTCACGTGGCTGTTGGCGTTGCCGAAGGTAATGCCTCCGTCGCCCATGTTCGAGATCGTGTTCCGCTCGATCACCACGTTGCTCAGGCCATCGTTGCCGCGGATGCCGTGATTGCCGAAGACAAAACCGCCGACACCTCCGATGTTCAGCCCCACCACATGTGTGCTGGAGGCCACGGTGACGACGCCGGTCTGGTTGAGGCCGGGGGCCCCGTCGGCGAACAGCGTCGGCCGGGCGCCGGGCGCCGTGAAGGGGAGCACCACACCCGACCTGGCGCCGCGCACCAGGATGGTGCTGCCGCCGCCCTGCAGGGTCTGGCTGGCCTGCAGCGCCTGGCCGTCGGTGCCCGAGACGTCGATGACCACGCCG
>JANQFP010000127.1 GCA_028277795.1 Rhodospirillales bacterium | reverse complement strand
GACGTGGATGCCCGTGACAAGCACGGGCATGACGACTTCTGCTTGTTCGACCTCGCAGGGACACCACCGGTTTTGCCGAACCGGACAGCAGTGGGCTTGGCCCGGGGGTCCATGGATTGCCGGGTCAAGCCCGGCAACGACGGAACCAGGGATGAATCGGCGTCGCGGGCTTGCTGACATCCGCTGACATCTATCGGCCGAGGCATTAGGTAGTTGATATTATTGACTTAGTCGGAAGCAGCGTGTCGCGATTGTCAACAAAGCCCGGGCGCCCGGCACGCCACGCCGTGGACATGTGAAGGCATCGACCCCATGACCCAGTCGGACGCCGCCGTCCCATCGCCCGAGTCCGCCCCCCGCGACTTCATCCGCGAGGTGGTGCGCCGCGACCTGGCCGAGGGGCGCGTGGACTCCATCGTCACCCGCTTTCCGCCGGAGCCCAACGGCTACCTGCACATCGGCCACGCCAAGTCCATCGTGCTCAACTTCGGCATCGCCGCCGAGGCCGGCGGCCGCTGCCACCTGCGCTTCGACGACACCAACCCGGTCAAGGAGGAGCAGGAGTTCATCGACGCCATCGAGGCCGACGTGCGCTGGCTGGGCTTCGACTGGGGAGACCACCTGTACCACGCGTCCGACTACTTCGAGCGCCTCTACGACTGGGCCGAGCACCTGATCGGCGCCGGCAAGGCCTACGTGGACGACCTGAGCGCCGAGGAGATCCGTGAATACCGGGGCACCCTGACCGAGCCCGGCCGGCCCAGCCCCTACCGCGACCGCGGCGTGGAGGAAAACCTGGACCTGTTCCGCCGCATGCGGGCCGGCGAGTTCGCCGACGGCAAGCGGGTCCTGCGGGCCAAGATCGACATGGCGTCGGGCAACATCAACATGCGCGACCCGGTGCTCTACCGCATCCTCCATGCCGCCCATCCGCGCACCGGCGACGCCTGGTGCATCTATCCCACCTACGACTACGCCCACGGCCAGTCGGACGCCATCGAGGGCATCACCCATTCCCTGTGCACGCTGGAGTTCGAGGACCACCGGCCGCTGTACGACTGGCTCATCGACAACCTGCCGGTGCCGGCGCGGCCGCGGCAGTACGAGTTCTCCCGCCTCAACATCACTCATACCGTCCTGTCCAAGCGCCGGCTCACCCAGCTCGTCGCCGAGGGTCACGTGGACGGCTGGGACGACCCGCGCATGCCGACCCTGTCGGGCCTGCGCCGGCGCGGGGTGCCGCCGGCCGCCATCCGCGACTTCGTCGGCCGCCTGGGCATCACCAAGAGCGAGGGCCGGGTGGAGGTGGCGCTGCTGGAGCACTGCGTCCGCGAGCGCCTCAACCGGGAGGCCCAGCGCCGCATGGCGGTGCTGCGGCCCCTCAAGCTGGTGCTCGAGAACTACCCCGAGGGCGAGAGCGAGGAGATGGAGGCGGTCAACAACCCCGAGGACCCCGCCGCCGGCAGCCGCCGGGTGCCCTTCGGGCGCGAGGTCTACATCGAGCGCGACGACTTCATGGAGGACCCGCCGAAGAAGTTCTTCCGCCTCGCCCCCGGACGCGAGGTGCGGCTGCGCTACGCCTACCTGGTCACCTGCACCGACGTGGTCAAGGATGCGGACGGCCACGTCGTCGAGCTGCGCGGGACCTACGACCCGGCCACCCGCGGCGGCAATGCCCCCGACGGCCGCAAGGTGAAGGCGACCCTGCACTGGGTGTCGGCGGCCCATGCGGCGGACGCCCGGGTGCGCCTGTACGACCACCTGTTCGCCCGGCCCGACCCCGGCGCCGACGGCGATGTCCTGGCCGACCTCAACCCCGACTCCCTGGTCGAGGTCGGAGACGCCAAGGTGGAGCCCGGCCTCGAAGCTTGGCCGGTGGGCGAGACGCTGCAGTTCGAACGCCAGGGCTACTTCTGCCCCGACCCGGAGTCCCGCCCCGGCGCCCCGGTGTTCAACCGCACCATGACCCTGCGCGACACCTGGGCCCGCCTCCAGGCCAAGGGCCAGACCGGCGGACCTTGACGGCGCCGGCGCAATCGGGTGACGTGCCGCCCCGGCGGGGATCCATCGCGGACGAGCGCAAGAAGGACAGACCCATGACACGGATCGTCATCAGCGCGGCCCTGGTTCTCGCCGTCGCCGTCGCCGGATGCGCCCAGCCGACGCCGCCGACCGACGACGCGGCCGTCCCGACCGCCGAACCGGAGGCCCCGACGGAGACGGAAATTGAGCGCCTGCTGCGGGAGGCCGAGAGCGGCGACCGCGACGCCCAATACGCCCTGGGCATCGCCCATCTGGACGGCAAGGCCCTGCCCCGGGACGTCGCGCAGGGCTTGGCCTGGCTGCAGAAGGCCGCGGAGCAGGGCCATACCGACGCCCAGGTCACCGTCGGCGCCGCCTACCAGTTCGGCCGCGGGGTGGCCCGCGACTACGCCCGCGCCCTGAAGCTCTACCGCCAGGCCGCCGCCGCCGGACACCCCGACGCCCTCTACAACACCGGCCTTCTCTACCTGTGGGGCCAGGGCGTCGAGCGGGACCTGGCGACGGCGGTGACGTGGATCCGCCGCGCGGCCGACACCGGCCACCTGGAAGCCATGAACAGCATGGGGCTGCGCTATGCCCGCGGCGAAGGGGTGGCGGCGGACCCGGCCGAGTCCCTGCGCTGGCACCTGAAGGCCGCCGAGCGCGGCCATACCAAGGCCCAGTTCAACATGGGCCTGATTCTGTCAAAGGGCTTCGGAGCGGCCAAGGACCCGGAGCAGGCCCTGCGCTGGTTCCGCGCCGCCGCCGACCGGGGCCACGTGGGGGCCATGTCCGAGGTGGGCCGGGCCTACGTGGAGGGCGACGGGGTCGAGGCGGACGTCGCCCAGGCCGTCCGATGGTTCCGCAAGGCCGCCGACACCGGCGACGCCAATGGCCAGTTCAGCCTCGGCATCATGTACGCCCAGGGATGGGGCGTGGACCGCGACATGGGCGAGGCGTTGCGCCTCTACCGCCTGGCCGCCAACCAGGGTGACGTGCGGGCCCAACGGAACCTGGGGGGCGCCTACTACGACGGCATGGGCGTCGACAAGGACCTGAAGCAAGCGGTCGCCTGGTTCCGCCGTGCCGCCGAGGCCGGCGAACCGGTCGCCCAATTGTTCATGGCCGATTCCTACCGCGAGGGTCGGGGCGTGCCCAAGGACGCCCGCCAGGCCTACGGCTGGTACGTCAAGTCTGCGCGGCAAGGGGTGGTCCAGGCCCAGATGCTGCTCGGCTACCTGTCCGAGAAGGGCATCGGCACCGAGGAGGACCCGGCCGCCGCCCTGAGATGGTATGGCGCCGCGGCCAAGCAAGGCGATCCCGCCGCCCTCAACAACCTGGGGGTCATGTACGAGCACGGCCGCGGCGTCGGGAAGGATCTGGCCAAGGCGGCCAAGTTCTACCGCGCCGCCGCCGAACAGGGGTTCGCCCCGGCACAGACCGGCCTCGGCTACCTGTACCAGCGCGGGCGGGGCGTCGAGGCCGACCCGGTGGAGGCCCTGAAATGGTATCTTCTGTCCTCCAACAAGGGGGAGGAACGGGCCAAGCGGAACCTGCGCGCGCTGGCCCCCTCCATGGGCATCGGCCAGATCTCCAAGGCCAAGCGCCTAGCCCGGGAATGGAAGCCCAAACCCTTCGGCGCCACGGCCCCGGGGGCCGCCGGAAGCAGCGCGCAGTGATGGGGGCGGGGCCCCGTGGCCGCGGACAACTGACTTGGCGGGTCGCGGCCCATCTGGTCGTGGCCGGTTTCCTTTCCGGCGCGGGGGTCTCGCTGGCCCAGCCACTGGGCGGGCCGCCACCCGAGGCCTTCGCCGCCTGCGGGGGCAAGGACGAGGCGTCGGTGTGCTCGTTCCGGGCGCCCCACGGCACGGTGGCGGGAACCTGCCGGACCATGCGCGGCCGGTCCGTCTGCGTGCCCACCCACCCTCCGGGTGGCAGTCAGGACATGCAGGGGCGCGGACGCGGCGCCGGCATGGCGGGACCCATGGGCGGCCCCATGCGCGGCTACACGCCGCGAAAGCCGTTCCCGGACGCCGTGCCCCTGGCCAACCGGGTGCCCGACACCGGGCAGGTGACCTGCTTCGACGACCGCCGCCCCATCGACTGCCCCGACGTGGGCGCGCCCTTCCACGGTCAGGACGCGCATTACCGGGGCCGTCCGCCGGCCTACCGGGTGAACGGTGACGGCACCGTCAGCGACCTCGTCACCGGCCTCATGTGGCAGAAGGCCCACAACCCCCGGCGTCTCGGCTTCACCGCGGCGAAACGGGCCTGCGAAGGCCTAGCGCTCGGGGGGCACGGCGACTGGCGGCTGCCGACCATCAAGGAGCTTTTCTCCATCAGCCATTGGCAGGGGGTCACCGGGCGGCGGTTCTTCCTCGACGGCTCGGTCTTCGATCTTGAACTGCCCGGCCCGGAGATCCTGCGCGGCGACCGCTTCGCCGCCACCCACCGGGTGGACATGATGGGCCAGACCTGGTCGGCCACCCTCTACACCGGCGACCATTGGGACCGGCCCGGGGTCGAGGCGGCGTTCTTCTTCAACTTCCTCGACGGCCGCATCAAGCAGGCGCCGACGGGCGGCCGCGGGCCCGGGCTGTTCCATCGCTGCGTCCGCGGCCCGGAATGGGGGGTCAACGACTTCCGCGCCCACGGCGACGGCACGGTGACCGACACCGCCACGGGCCTCATGTGGCAGCAGGCGGACGACGGGCGGACGCGCACCTGGGGCCAGGCCCTCGCCTACTGCCAGGGCTTGAGCCTTGCCGGGCACGGGGACTGGCGCCTGCCCAACGCCAAGGAGCTGCAGAGCCTGGTCGACTACCGGCGCCACGACCCGGCCCTCGACCTGACGGTTTTCCGACAGCACGACAAGACGGGCTGGTTCTGGTCGTCCACGACCCATGGCGACAACCCGGGGAGCGCGGTCTACGTCTGCTTCGGCAAGTGCATCTCGGTGGACGGCGTGGACGTGCACGGCGCCGGCGCCCAGCGCAGCGACCCCAAGGCCGGCGACCCGTCCCGCTGGGGCCCCATGGGCGGCCAGCGGGACCAGGTGCGCATTCACAACCACGCCCGCTGCGTGCGCGACGCGGACCCGGCGCCATGACCCCGCCGACGCGGGCCGGGACGAGCGCCGGGCGTGGCGGTTATCGGGCCGGCAGGTAACCGTCGAGATGCTGTTTCATTCGTTCGAGTTCATATTCGTTTTTCTGCTCATCGTGGCAGGATTTTTTCACGTCATTTCCAAACACGCACCGTCTATATACTTGTTTTCCTTCATGGTCATCGCGTCACTCGTCTTCTACGGGTGGTGGGATTGGAACCTGTTATGGCTATTGATATTTTCCGTCACCGTGAATTTCTTTTTCGGGAACATCCTGGAAAGACAAAAGAAGACGTGGATATTGGCCCTGGGCATCGCGTTCAACCTCGGCCTGCTCGGCTGGTACAAGTACGCGATGTTCTTTTCGGAGGTGGTCAGCACCGTCACCGGAGCCGACCTCGTGCTGGAGGGCATCGTCCTGCCCCTGGCCATTTCCTTCTTCACCTTCCAGCAAATCGCGTTCCTGGTCGACGTCTATACCGGTCTGATCTCCGAACGGAACTTCATGCGCTATGCGCTGTTCGTGGTCTTCTTCCCCCAACTCATCGCCGGACCGATCGTTCATCACGGCGATGTCGAGCCCCAGTTCAGCGACCGAACGAAGTTCCGGATCTCGCTGTCCAGCCTGAGCATCGGATTGACCATCTTCTCCATCGGTCTGTTCAAGAAGGTGGTCATCGCCGACACCATCGCGGTGTACCCGGACCTGGTGTTCGAGCAGGGATCGCTGGGCAGCGAGATCTCCTTCGTCACCGCCTGGGTCTCGTCCTTCGCCTTCGTCCTGCAGGTGTACTTCGATTTCTCCGGCTATTCCGACATGGCCATCGGCCTCGCCCGCATGTTCGGCATTGTCCTGCCGCAGAACTTCAATTCGCCCCTGAAGGCGCGCAGCATGATCGACTTCTGGCAGCGCTGGCACATCACGCTGACCCATTTCCTCAATACCTATCTGTTCAACACCCTGATGCTGCGCGAGACCGAGCGCCGGATCGCCCTCAAGCTGCCGGTGACGCCGAAGGCCATGCGGCAGCCCAAGGTGTTCCTCAGGGTCTTCGCCGTGCCGGCCATGATCACCATGTTCCTGATCGGCGTTTGGCACGGGGCCGGGTACCAGTTCCTGATCTTCGGCCTGGTCAACGGCTTCACCCTGGTGGCCAACCACGCCTGGAGGCTGTTCACCCGCGCGAGGAAGTTGACGGTCCTCTACGACACCCCGTGGGCCAAGGCGGTGGGGCTCGTGCTGACGCTCATCACCGTCGACCTCACCTTCGTCATCTTCCGCGCCGACAGCGTGGCGTTGACGCTGACCTTCTACGAAAGCATGCTCGGCCTGAACGGGATCAACCTGCCGGAGAGCTACGCCGCCGCGTTCGGCGCGCTGGCGCCGGTCATGGAACGACTGGGCGTCACCTTCGAGGTCGCCGGCGACGCCAACATCTATCCCACCCTCAACACCCTGCTTCTCCTGGTCGGGATCTACGCCTTCGTGCTGGTTCTCCCCAATACCCAGGAATTCATGCGCAAATGGGCGCCCGTCCTTCATTTCCACAAGGAGACGACCCCGGCCTTCATCCTCAAGCACTTCGACTGGAAGCCCACCGTCCCTTACGGCATCCTGTTTTCGGTCGTGTTCGCGGTGAGCCTGTTCTTCATCATCCGGCAAGACGGCAATGCATTCATCTACTTTCAGTTTTAGGCCCTTCATCGGCGCGTTCCTGCTCGGCTTCGCGGTGCTCGGCGTCGGCACCTTCGCCGCCACTGAGCGGCTGATCCGCAGCCACGTCGTGCCCAACCACAACAAGTACGCCTATCTGGAGCTCTTCAGGCGGCCCAACGTCGAGGGCGTCTCCTTCGGCGATTCGATGATGGAGGCGGGTCTGATCGGTCGGCCAGACCTGATCAATCTGGCCCAGGGGGGCGAAGCCTATTTCTCCATGGAGAAGCGCATCCGCCTCTATCTCGAAGACCACCGGCCCCGGCGCATGATCGTCGAGGCCGGCATCCACCATTTCGCGCCAAGCTGGAGCACCACGGGCAAGAACGACATCAGCGGCTTCAAGGCCGCGCTGCGCGACGACCTCGTTTTGCCCTTCAAGAGCCTGCATCCGTTTCACAAGGCGGAGATCTTCCTGTATTGGCAGAGATGGCTCCAGGGCAGCGACTTCGCCTCGACCCGGTCTCTGACCGAGTATGGCGGCGTCCGGATATTCGGTGACTTCTCCCGCCTCGACCCGCGCACCAAAAGGATTTCCACCCGTCAGCAGGCGCAGTATTGGTCGAGCATCCCCGTCCCCGAGACATCGGAGGTCGGCCGCAACTTCCACGCCCTTCTCGAGGACCTGAAGAGCCATGGCATAGAGGTCTGCATCGTCACCCCTCCCATGGCCGAGTCATTGAGGAGTCGCGTCCTCGAGAAGCCGGTTGTCGAAGATGTGGAGGCCTTTTTCGCGCAGACTGCCGGAAAGTTCAATTTCAAGTACGCGAACTTCTTACGCTTCGAACTTGATGACGTGTATTTCAACGATGCCTCTCACCTCAATTACTCGGGCGCCACGCTGTTCTCCGATCGAGTTTACAAGGCCTGTTTTTCAGATGCGGTCTAGCGGCGTGTGCATCGCTTGCCCGTAACTTGACAGACTCTTGGGCGTTGTTATGCTGAGCGATCGGGGGGCATGTGTGACGCGGACACCGGATGGCAGGATCGGGGTCGGCCATCCGGCTTGAAGGCCGCGCCGGCGACGTTATATAGCCGATATCGGGGTTTCGTGGTCGCGACGAGGGCGGGTGATGGCGGCGGTCAGCGTCAATACGCTTCGCTTCGAGGATATCCGCGAAGGGATGTCGGCATCGTTCCGGACGGTGATCGAGGCCAAGGACATCGACGCCTTCGCCCAACTGACGGGTGACGTCTGTCCGTTGCATGTGGACCGTGATTTCGCGCAGTCGAAGGGTTTCGCCAAGCGCGTGGTGCACGGCGCGTTGCTCGACGGCTATATCTCGCGGCTGTTCGGCGTCCAGATGCCGGGCGCGAACTGCCTCCTTCAATCGACCAGATCCAACTACCGGGCACCCGCCTTCGAAGGCGACGAGATCGAGTTCGAGGTGCGGGTCAAGCAGGTCTCGGAAGCGGCGCAGGCGGTGGTCGCCACCACCTCGGCGGTCAACGTGGCGAACGGCCAGCAATTGATGACCGGACAGGTTCAGTTCGGCTTCACCGACGCGGCGCCCGGCGAATGAACGACTACGACATCATCCTCATCGCCCAGTCGGATGTCGTCGATTACGACGCCTATTCGAAGCTCCCCGTCGACCGGTTGGAGCTGTTCGAGACCATGGCCTATCCCCGCATGGTGCGGTTCAAGGACCGGTTTCGAAGCCACCTCGACATCATCAACTACGGCCGCGACCAGACGTTTTACGCGGACGAGGACTACCCCGCGCGGCGCCGGCTGCTGAACATCTGGAACCTGCCGAGCGCCAGCGGCGTCCACCTGGCCAACTATCTGAGGGAGTTCGGGATCAGGACCCGGGTGATCAACAACATCGATTCCGAGTGGGACTGGTTCGAGGACGCCTACACCGGATGCAGCAGGCCCCCGCTGGTCGGCATATCGTCGACGTTCTACCTGTCGTGGATGCAGATCAAGCCGATCGTGAAGAAGCTGCGGGGCCTGGACGACGACATGCGCATCGTGGTCGGCGGCGCGTTCATCGACGCCGAGGCCACCACCACGGGCGTGCCCTCGTTCGAGAAGATGATGCGGAAGATGGGCATCGACTACCTGCTGCACGCCTTCAATTCCGAATTCGATCTGCGCGACCTGATACTCGCCCTGAAGAACGGCGGGGATGTCTCCGGGGTCAGGAATCTCTGCTACATCGAAACGGGCGGCCGCAATGGCGGCCGGTTCGCGGCGACGGAGAAGAAATGGAACGAGCCCCTCGTCGAGGAGGCCCCGGCCAACTACGACAAGCTCGATCTTCCGTTCCTGAACCGCACGATCCAGATCCGGACCGCGTCCGGATGTCCGTTCTCGTGCTCATTCTGCTCCTATCCGGTGACGGCGGGCGGCTGGACCACCCTCGATGTGGACCGGGTGCGCGCCCACCTGGATTCGGTGATGCGGATCCCCGGCATCGAGCGAATCATCTTCATCGACGACACCTTCAACGTCCCCAACAACCGTTTCCGGAAGCTGCTGAAGGTGTTCACCGAATACGATTTCGAGTGGTTCTCCTTCCTCCGCGTCAAGCACGCCGACGAGGAATCCGTCGCCCTGATGAAGGAATCGGGCTGCAAGGGCGTCTACCTGGGGATCGAATCGTCCAACGACGTCGTGCTGAAGAACATGAACAAGCGCTCGATGCGCCAGGATTACTGCGACGGATTGGAGCGGCTGAACAAGCACGGGATCATGTCCCTGGCCGCATTCGTCATCGGGTTCCCCGGCGAGACCGACGAAACCATCCAGGAAAACATCGACTTCATCGAGAACTACGGGATCGACTTTTACTCCTTGAAGGAGTTCTTCTACATTCCCAACACCAAGGTCGATGTCGAGCGCGAGCAGTTCGGGCTGACCGGCATGGGCGCCAGTTGGAGCCACAACACCATGGACAGCGACACCGCGAGCCGCGTCAAGCTGGACATGTTCAAGACCATCAAGAACAGCACCTTCATCGACCCCGACACCAGCCTGTGGCACTTCGCCTACCTCTACGACCAGGGCTTCGATACCGAGACCGTCCGCGACAGCCAGACCCACATCAACAACATCATGCTGGCCCAGCTCGACGGCGATTTCTCGGACGACCACCAAGGGTTCGGACACCTCAAAACCACCTTGGAGAAGAGCCGCCCGACAACGCGATGAAGGACATCAGAGCGAAACTCGAAAGGGGCGAGTTCGCCGAGGCCCGATCCGATCTGCTGGCGCGCCTCGATCCGGAAGCCGACTTCGCGACCCAGTACAAGCTGGCACGACTGATGCGGAGAATTCCCGCGGCGGAATTCGGTCTGCGTCCGCTCCGGGTAGCCATTCTTCCGACCAGCACCGTCGACCAGTTCGCGGAGATCCTGCGCCTCTATCTGGCCCGCGACGGGTTCGACGCGGAATTCTTCATCGCCGAGTTCGACACCGTCTATCAGACGGCCCTCGACCCCGACAGCGCGCTCTATGCCTTCGAGCCGGATCTCATTTGGATCTTCACCAACCATCGGGACCTGGGCCTCGAGCCCTCGGCCGATCCGTCGATCGAGGCGGCACGGCGGATGGTCGAGGACGCCGTCGAGCGGAGCGACGGGCTGGTCCAGGCCATCCGGCGACACAGCACGGCGCAGATCATCCGCAACAACGCCGACCGACCGTTGGAGCGCGTGTTCGGGAACCTGACCGCCGCGGTGCCCTGCAGCCACGGAGCCCTTCTGGCCCGCTTCAATCTGCGCCTGGCAGAGTCGTCGCTGCCCGGCACCCACGTCTTCGACCTCGGCTATCTGGCCGACTGGATCGGCCTCGGCAAATGGCACGACGAGGCCTACTGGTACCATTCAAAACACGCCTTCGGGTTGAACGCGGTCGGCCGGGTGGCCCACGCGGCGGCCCGGTTCATCCGCGGCTTGAAGGGACTGGCCTACAAGTGCCTGGTCGTCGACCTCGACAACACCCTTTGGGGCGGCGTCATCGGCGACGATGGGATCGAGGGCGTGCGCCTGGGAGAGGGCGACGCGGAGGGCGAGGCCTTTCTCGCCTTTCAACGCTATCTCAAGGCCTTGAAAGAGCGCGGCGTCATTCTGGCGGTGTGCAGCAAGAACGACCCCGAAATCGCGGAAGAGGCGGTGCGCGACCACCCCGCCATGGTCCTGACGTTGGGGGATTTCGCGGTCTTCGCGTGCAGTTGGAGCAACAAGGCCGACACGATCCGGGCCATCGCCGAGGCCCTCGAAATCGGCCTCGACTCCATGGTCTTCGTGGACGACAACCCCGTCGAGCGCGCGCAGGTCCGAGGCGAACTGCCCATGGTCGCCGTCCCCGAACTGCCCGACGACCCGGCGCTGTACGTTCGGACCCTCGACGGGCAGCTCTATTTCGAGGCCGCCGTGTTCTCCGAGGAGGACAAGGCGCGCGGTCGGATGTACCGGGACAACGCCCAACGGAACCAATGGAAAGGCCAGTTCTCAGACATCGACGGGTTCCTGCGGGACCTTGCCATGGAAGCCGACGTCGGCGACATTGACGCCCGCCACCTGCCGCGGGTCTCGCAGCTCATCAACAAGAGCAACCAGTTCCATCTCACCACCACGCGCTACAGCGAAAGCCAGCTCACCGACATGCTCAGGGACCCCGCCTACGAGGGAATGTGGTTCAAGCTCCGCGACCGTTTCGGCGACAACGGTCTGGTGTCGGCCGTGCTGTTGAACAAGCGGGACGACGTCATCGAGGTCGATACGTGGGTGATGAGTTGCCGGGTCCTGTCGCGCGGCATGGAGGACTTCATCCACAATGCCATGGTCGCGACGGCGCGCGAAAGCAACGCACACGTCCTGCGCGGACGGTATATCCCGACCAAGAAGAACAACCTCGTCGCCGATCTCTACGGCCGGCTGGGCTGGGACTTTCTCGGCGAGGACGACGGCGCGTTCGTCTGGGAGCTTCCCCTGCACGCCGCCGTGCTCCGCGAGAACCATATCAAGAGGGCCGGACAGTGAGCGCGGACGACCTCAGGGCCGAATTCCTGCAACGTCTGAACACCGTCTTCTGCGACGTCTTCGAGGATGATGACATCGTCATCACCGAGGAAACGACGGCGGAGGACATCGACGAGTGGGACTCCCTGATGCACATCACGCTCGTCATTTCCGTCGAAAGCGAGTTCGGCATGAAGATGAAGGCGGCCGAGGTCGGGAAGCTCGCCAACGTGGGCGCGTTGATCGACATTCTGGTTGAACGGGCCTAGCGGTTGCCGGGTCAAGGGAGTCGGGGGGAGCGATGAGCCGGGAGTCATGAAGATCGACCGGACGTTCGCGGTTCTGTCTCTCGCGGCCAATGTCGTCCTGGCAGTCGTCCTTGCGGTCCTGTTGATCCGCTACGACGTCCCGACAAAGATCTACGACTACCTCGTGAACGACCGCCGACCCCTGCCCGCAGACTATTCGAGTACATCCATTCGCCGGGATCTGTTCATGCATTACCGCGCGCATCCGGGTGCCATCGTCATGGTGGGCGACTCGCTGGTGGCCGCCGTCGAGTGGAACGAGCTGCTGGGTCGGCACGATATCCTGAACCGTGGCATCGGCGGTGAGATGACGGCCGATATCCTCGGCCGCATCGACGAGATCATCGGCCTCGAGCCGCGGCAGGTGTTCCTTCTGGTCGGCATCAACGACATTGCCGCCCAGCGCCCCGCGGCCGACATCGCGGCCGATTACGAGCGCATCGTGGCGCACCTGAGCCGCGCAGGAACGAAAACGGTCATCCTGAGCATCATCAAGACCCGCGACCGGCACATGAATGCCGTGGTCGACGATGTCAACCGCCGGATCCGTCTCCTGGACCAGCGCGACAACGTCTCCCATCTGGACTTGAACGAGCGGCTCACGGTCAACGGGTTCCTGTCCCACCGGTACACCTATGACGGCGTCCATCTGTCCGGGGCCGGCTACGACGCCATCCGCGACCTGGTCTTGGCGCGCATCTCGCCCGCGCCCTGAGGCGCCGGCCGATCGAGCCACAAACCCCTGGAGGCGGCGCGAGAGAGCGCGCTATAAGGGCGGCGCGGCGTCACCCGGGGCGCCGCGGCGGCGGAAAGGGGGAGCGCCATGAGCTTTACCATCGTCGAGCCGTGCACGGCGCGGCTGAACCGGTCCGAGCAGGCGGTGCCCGCCTCCAATCCGCGGTTCCTGGAGAAGGCGACCACCAGCCCGGCCGACATCATCCTGTTCGACCTGGAGGACTCGGTGGCGCCCGACGACAAGGAGCAGGCGCGCCGCAACCTGATCCAGGCCCTGCGCGACCTGGACTTTGGCGACCGGACCCTGTCGGTGCGCATCAACGGCCTCGACACGCCGTACATGTACCGCGACGTGATCGACGTGGTGGAGCAGGCCGGCGACCGGCTGCACCTGATCATGATCCCCAAGGTGGGCACGGCGGCCGACGTCTATGCCGTCGACATGCTGCTGACCCAGATCGAGACCGCGAAGGGCTTCGGCCGGCGGCTCGGTCTGGAACTGCTGGTCGAGACGGCCTTGGGGATGACCAACATCTTCGCCATTGCCGGGGCCAGCCGGCGCAATGAGTCCCTTCACTTCGGCTCCGGCGACTACGCCGCCTCGACGCGGGCCCGGCTGACCACCATCGGCGGCCCCCACCCCGACTACCACGTGCTCACCGACGCCGACGACGGGGGCGCCCGCCAGGCCCACTGGGGCGACATGTGGCATCACGCGCTGAACCGCCTGGTGCTGGCCGCCCGCGCCAACGGCCTCAGGCCGGTGGACGGCCCCTTCGCCGACTTCTCCGACGACGACGGCCTGACGGCCAGCGCCCTGCGCGCCCGCGTCCAGGGCTGCGACGGCAAGTGGGCCATCCACCCGAAGCAGGTGGAGCCCATCAACGCCCTGTTCAGCCCCACCGACGCCGAGGTGGACCGGGCACGCCGCATCCTGGAGGCCATGGAGCAGGCGCAGCGGGACGGCAAGGGCGCCGTCGCCCTGGACGGCCGCATGATCGACATCGTCTCCATCAAGCAGGCGGAAGTCGTCGTCACCCTGGCCGACCGCATCAAGGCCACCTGAAGCAAGAGCCGATCGAACGAAATCCCCTGATCGGGCGCGCTTGCTAGAGCAATATCCGATCAAACGGAATCGTTTGATCGGATTTACTTGCTCTAGAAATCAATGGTTTAGAGCACGGCCGTTCGATCAAGTCGGGTCGATTTGATCGAACCGTGCTCTAGCAAGAATCAATGAGTGGGAGCCGCGCCGGTCGGGAACTGGTCAGGCGGCGGCGTCGTCGATGATGCGGGCCAGGGCCACGTCGCGTTCGGTGAGGCCGCCCGCGTCGTGGGTGCTGAGAATGACGTGCACCCGGTTGTAGACGTTGAACCACTCCGGATGGTGGTCCATGTGCTCGGCCGCCAGGGCGACCCGGGTCATGAAGGCGAAGGCCTCGCCAAAATCGCTAAAGTGGAACTCCTTGGCGATGGCGTCACGGCCGTCCACCTCGTGCCAGCCCGCCAAGCCGGCCAATGCGTAGTCTCGGGCGTCTCCGGTCAGTCGGTCCACTTTGACCTCCCCTACCTCCCTCTCCGGCACGTACATGGGGCCGCGTGGGGCCGCGGTCAAGACCCTGCGGCCCTTGGCGGTCCCGCGGCGCCACGGTACTCTCGTTCCCCATGACCGCCCCGTTCACCGCGCCGCCGTCGCTGGCCGATATCGAGGCCATCGCGTATGCCGCCTATGAGACCATCCCCGAGGAGCTGCGCCGCCATGTGCACGGGGTCGCCATCCGGGTCGAGGAGTTCCCGGACAAGGAGACCGAACGCGAGATGGGCCTGGAGAGCCCGTTCGACCTGCTCGGCCTCTACCGGGGCGTGTCCCTGGACCGCAAGAGCGTCTCCGACGTCCCTGGCGACGTGGACATGATCCTGCTCTACCGCAGCCCCATCCTGGATTACTGGTGCGAGACCGGCGAGGACCTCACCCACCTGGTCCGCCACGTCCTCATCCACGAGATCGGCCACCACTTCGGCTTCAGCGACGCCGACATGGATCGTATCGAGGCCCAGGCATGAGCGACCCCCCGAAACCCCTGCCCCCGGCGGCCCTGCGCACCCCCTGCGACCCCGGACGGTTCTCCTTCGAGACCACCGCCGAGCTGGAGCCCCTCGACGGCGTGGTCGGCCAGGACCGGGCCGTCGAGGCCGTGCGCTTCGCCATCGGCATGCGCCACGACGGCTACAACCTGTTCGCCTTCGGCCCCGAAGGCACCGGCAAGTCGAGCCTGGTGCGCCGCTACCTGGAGCACGCCGCCACCGGCCAGCCGGTGCCCAGCGACTGGGCCTACGTCAACAATTTCGCCGAGCCGCACCGGCCCAAGGCCCTGCGCCTGCCACCGGGCAAGGGCGGGCCGCTGCGCCAGGACATGGAGAACCTGGTCGAGGAGCTGCAGGCGGCCATCCCGGCGGCCTTCGAGAGCGACGAGTACCGCAACCGCAAGACGGTCATCGAGGAACAGTTCAAGGAACACCAGGAGGAGGCTTTCGGCGGCCTGCAGAAGCGGGCCAAGGAGCAGGGCATCGCCCTGATCCGCACCCCGGTGGGCCTGACCATGACGCCGATCCGCGACGGCGAGGTCCTGGAGCCGGCGGAGTTCGAGAAGCTGCCCAAGGAGGAAAAGAAGCGCATCAAGCAGGCCCTCGAGGAGTTGCAGCGGCAACTGGAGGAGACCCTGCACCAGGTCCCCCGCTGGGAGAAGGACCAGCGCGAGCAGATCAAGGCGCTGGACCGCTCGGTCACCTCCTACGTGGTCGGGCACCTGATCGACGAGCTCAAGAAGGCGTGGGCGGACATCCCCGACGTCCTGGAGTACCTGGACGCGGTGCGCCTCGACGTGGTCGAGAACGCCGACGACTTCAAGCCCCAGGAGCGCCAGTCCCAGGAGGCCATGGTCGCCGCCGCCACCCGCCGCACCCTGGGCGCCGGCAGCCCCTTCCGCCGCTACCAGGTCAACCTGCTGGTCGACCACGGCCCGCCGGCCGGCGACGAGGGCGACGCCGGCGCGGCGGGCGGGCCCGGCGCGCCGGTGGTCTACGAGGACCACCCGACGGTGCCCAACCTGATCGGCCGCATCGAGCACCTGTCCCAGTTCGGCACCCTGCTCACGGACTTCACCCTGATCAAGGCCGGGGCCCTGCACCGGGCCAACGGCGGCTACCTGGTGCTCGACGCCCGGCGCGCGCTGCTGCAGCCGTTCACCTGGGAGACCCTGATGCGCACCCTGCGCGCCCGCCGCGTGCGCATCGAGTCGCCGGCCGAGGCCCTGGGCTGGGTCGGCACCGTCACCCTGGAGCCCGAGCCGATCCCGCTGGACGTCAAGGTGGTGCTGCTGGGGGAGCCGATCCTCTATTACCTGCTGACCCGCTTCGAGCCCGATTTCCGCGAGCTGTTCAAGGTGGCCGCGGACTTCGACACCTCCATGGATCGGGACGGGGACGGCACCGAGCACTACGCCCGGCTCATCGGCACCGTGGCCGCCCGCGAGGGCCTGCGGGCGCTGGACCGCGGTGCCGTGGCCCGGGTGGTCGAGCACGGCGCCCGACTGGCCGAGGACGCCGAGAAGCTCACCACCCACATGGGCACGGTGGTCGACCTGGTGCGGGAGGCCGACTTCTGGGCCGGCGAGGCCAACGCCAAGGTGGTGCGCGCCGACCACGTGCAGAAGGCCATCGATGCCAAGGTCTACCGCTCCGACCGCCTGCGCCAGCGCATCCAGGAGGAGATCCGCCGCGGCACCCTGGTCATCGAGACCGAGGGCGCCCGGGTGGGACAGGTCAACGGGCTGTCGGTCATCCAGCTCGACCACTTCGCCTTCGGCCGGCCGTCGCGCATCACCTGCCGGGTGCGCATGGGCAAGGGCGAGGTGGTGGACATCGAGCGCGAGGTGGCCCTCGGCGGGCCGCTGCATTCCAAGGGCGTGATGATCCTGTCGTCCTACCTGACCACCCGGTTCGCCCGCGAGATACCGCTCACCCTGTCGGCCAGCCTGGTCTTCGAGCAGTCCTACGGCGGCGTCGAGGGCGACAGCGCCTCCTCGGCCGAGCTCTACGCCCTGCTGTCGGCCCTGGCCGACATCCCGGTCAGCCAGTCCCTGGCGGTGACCGGGTCGGTGGACCAGACGGGGCGGGTCCAGGCCATCGGTGGCGTCAACGAGAAGATCGAGGGCTTTTTCGACGTGTGCGCGGCGCGCGGGCTCACCGGCGGCGAGGGCGTGCTGATCCCGGCCTCCAACGTCAAGCACCTGATGCTGCGCGAGGACGTGGTCGACGCGGTCGGCGAGGGCCGCTTCCGCGTCTACGCCGTGGAGACCATCGACCAGGGCATCGAGATCCTGACCGGCGTGGCCGCCGGCCGGGCCGACGCCGAAGGCGCCTACCCCATCGGCAGCGTCAACCGGGCCGTCGAACGGCGGCTCATGGCCATGGCCCGCCAGGCGCGCACCTTCACCGCCGACACGGGGCGGATGAAACCGACGGGCCGCGAGGACGAGCCCCGATGACCGCGCCGGCCGGCGAGGGAGACGCCGTGCGCTTCCGGTTCCGGCGCATCCTCATGGCGCTGGACTCGACCACGGCGACGCCGGTCACCGTGGAATGGGCCGCCGCCCTGGCCGCCCGCCTGGAGGCCGAGCTGCGCGGCCTGTTCGTCGAGGACATCGATCTGGTGAAGCTGGCCGAACAGGCCGACGTCGGCGCCTACAGCGTGCTCGCCGCCGGCCGCCAGGCCCTGGACCCCGGGGCCCTGCGGCGGGCGCTCAAGGTGCGGGCGGCGGCCAGCCGCCAGGCCGTGGAGGCGGCGGCCCAGCGCCGCCACATCCGCTCCACCTTCGAGGTGCGCAGGGGCCGGGTCGACGCCGAGGTCATGGACTCGGCCCGGGATGCCGACCTGGTGGTCATCGACTGGACCAGCGGCGGCCTGGCCGCCCCGTTGCCCGGCCGCCGCACCCGACCGGGGGCCATCGCCCGCCGGGTCGCCGAGGGCGCCGCCCGGTCGGTGCTGCTGCTGCGCGGGGGCATCGCCTTCGGCGGGCCGGTGCTGGTGGCCTACGACGGCTCCGAGGCCTCGGAGCACGCCCTGGCCGCCGCCGCCGAGATCGCCGAGCGTTTCGCCGCCGACGTGGATCCCGCCGCCGGTGCCGGCGACCTGGAGGTGGTGCTGCTCACCGGCCGGCTCGAGGACGCGGCGCGCTGGCAGCGGGACATCGACGAACGGATGCGGGCGCGGGGCCTCAGGCCGGTGTTCCTGTTGATCCCCGAGGGCGGGCTCGACCTGCTGTGCCGGGCCGCCCAGCGCCACCATGTCTCGGTGATGGTGTTGGGCGCGGGCCTTGCGTTGCTGCAAGGCGAGACCGCCGGCCGCCTGCTCGAGCGCATCGACTGCTCGGTGCTGCTGGTGCGGTGAGGGTTCGGAGGGGATGGTGGACCTAACGGGAGAAGCTCTTATTCGAACAATGTCGACGCAAGTTCGGCCTCGCCATGTTCTTCCAACCATGCGCGGACCATCGATTCGGTCAGGGGCGTGAGAAGCGCGCCATCGATGCCGTGAGCCTCGCGCTCCTCGACGAGGAAATAGCCTCCGTCAGATGAGCGATAGAGGCTGATTGCGCGATGAATATGAGTGCTGCTGCTCTTGTGGGATGCGACCAAGGTCGCTGACGCGGTGTCATAGACACGCCCTTCGATTTCGCGTTTCAATTCTTCCTCCAAGCATTTCCGTCTTGCGGCCTGCGTTCGCCTTCACCCAACGCCGGTCGCGCACAAATGGCTCCCACCGACGGGACCTCCGCCGGCAGATCCTCGGTCATGCCGAGTGCTTCGACCACCGCTCGATGATCGTCTGCAAGGCTTCGAGCCCGTCGGTCAGCGCTGCCGGCCCCGGCTGCAGAATGATCGGCGACTTGATCTCGTGCAGCACGCCCGCCCTGACGGCAGGAACATCTTCGAAGCCGGCCCGTGACGCAACCCTCTCGGGAACGAACTTCTTGCCGCACCATGACCCGACGACGATGTCCGGCGCCCGCCGCGCAACCTCCTCGGAAGTGACGATCCTCTCCGACGCCGAGTTGGCCCCCGCCAGCTCGGGAAAGATCTCCTCGCCGCCCGCGATCTCGATCAACTCCGAGACCCAGCGGACGCCGGAGATGAGGGGGTCATCCCATTCCTCGAAGAACACGCGGGGACGCCGTGGCAGCCGATCGCCGCGAGACCGTGCGCGATCGAGACCCTCACGCAGGTCCCGCACAAGCTGCCCGGCGCGCCGGTCCCGACCACAAAGCGCGCCAAGCGTCTCGATCATGGCGAGAATGCCTTCGACGCTCCGCTGGTTAAAAGCATGGACCGCGATCCCTTTTCGAATGAGGTCGGCGGCGATATCCGCTTGCAGATCAGAGAACGTCAGGACGAGATCGGGGTCGAGTGCGAGGATCTTGTCGACGTTGGCCGACGTGAAGGCGCCGACGCGAGGTTTCTCGCGGCGCACCCGTGGCGGGCGGACGGCGTAACCTGTCACGCCGACGATGCGGTCCTGCTCACCGAGAAGGTACAGGGTTTCGACCGTTTCCTCGGTCAGGCACACGATGCGGTCCGGAGGCGGCATGGCTTGTCCCCATCGACGCCTCGGCGAAGGAGATACGGCGCGGCGGCGGCACCACTCCTGCGCGCGAACGGCGCTGTGAAGCCCGGGAGCCGGACCGGCGGTCGGCTCCCTTCCGTTCCAAGCGACTCGAAAGCCTGGGAGACGTTACGCGGAAACCAATGTTGGATCCCCCGAGAAATCGCCCACTCTGGGGGCGAAAGAAGTCCGACGGGGTCGATTTCACCGATTCAACCGTTTCGTCTCTGTCCGGCTTTTTCCCCCTGAGGCGGACGTCGCCGAAGGGCTCGGCCCGGCAGAAGCGGGATGGTGGAGCCGAGGGGAATCGAACCCCTGACCTCGACATTGCGAACGTCGCGCTCTCCCAACTGAGCTACGGCCCCGGGTGCGGTGCGCGCTGGCACCGGCGCCGCGATATTGGGTTCGCGCGGCGATGCCTGTCAAGGTCGGCGCCCCGACGGCTCCCGGATATCGAGCGGCATTGCCATCATCCGAAAAGGACTCCATAATGCCTGCATTGAAGGCGCATCATTGAAGGCAAGATCGATGGCCCAGCTGACCGTCCGCAACGTCAACGAGCAGGTCGTCCGTGCCCTCAAGCAACGGGCCGCGGCCCACGGCCGATCCGCCGAGGCGGAACACCGGGAGATCCTGCGTGCCGCGCTGATCGAGGGCGAGGAGGACTTCGCCGCCCGCGCCGAGGCCCTGCGCCGGCGCCTGCGCTCCAGCGTCGACAGCAGCGACCTGATCCGCGCCGACCGCGACCGCGATCACAACCCGTGACCGGCTACGTCATCGACGCCAGCGTCGCGGTGAAATGGCTGGTGACGGAGGCGTTCTCGGACCAGGCGGCGAAACTCCTGGACGCCAGGCTGACACGGATCGCGCCGGAGCTTCTTTACGCCGAAGCCGCGAATGCGTTGTGGGCCATGCGCCGGCGCGGCGACATCGATCCAGTCGGTTTCGCCGACGCGATCGATGCGCTGAAGGCGGCTCCCATCGCCGTTCCGTTCTCCATGCGCCAATTGGCCGCCTCGGCGGGCCGTCTCGCCATGGACCTCGACCATCCCGTCTACGACTGCGTCTATCTCGCCCTCGGTCTCCAGGAGCAGTATCCGGTGGTCACCGCCGACCGCCGGTTTTTCGACGTGGTGCGTGCCCATCCGTACCTCGCGGACCGAATCGTCCACGTGCAGGATGTCCCGTAACGGCCGGCGGAGCGAAACCGCCGCCTACTCCCACTCGATGGTGCCGGGGGGCTTCGAGGTGACGTCGTAGACGACCCGGTTGATGCCGCGGACCTCGTTGATGATGCGGTTGGCCACCCGACCGAGGAAGGCATGGTCGAAGGGGAAGAAGTCCGCCGTCATGCCGTCGGTGGAGGTCACCGCGCGCAGGGCGCAGACGTGGTCGTAGGTGCGC
Source organism: Rhodospirillales bacterium (assembly GCA_028277795.1). Taxonomy (GTDB): domain Bacteria; phylum Pseudomonadota; class Alphaproteobacteria; order Rhodospirillales; family JANQFP01; genus JANQFP01. The sequence goes on along the minus strand of JANQFP010000127.1, from coordinate 40,793 downwards.
GCGTCACCCATCACGCCCACCGTCTGCACCGGCAGCAGCACGGCGAAGGCCTGCCAGATGGCGTCGTAGAGGCCGGCGGCGCGGATCTCTTCTAAGTAGATGGCGTCGGCCTTGCGCAGCAGGTCGGCCTTCTCGCGGGTGACCGCCCCGGGGATGCGGATGGCCAGCCCCGGCCCGGGGAACGGGTGGCGGCCGACCAGGGCCTCCGGCAGCCCCAGCTCGCGGCCGAGGTCGCGCACCTCGTCCTTGAACAGCTCGCGCAGGGGCTCCACCAGGTCCAGGTTCATGCGTTCCGGCAGGCCGCCCACGTTGTGGTGGGACTTGATGGTGACACTGGGCCCGCCGGTGAAGGACACCGACTCGATGACGTCCGGATACAAGGTCCCCTGGGCCAGGAAGTCGGCGCCCCCGGCGCTACGGGCCTCCTCCTCGAAGACGTCGATGAAAGTGGCGCCGATGATCTTGCGCTTCTGCTCCGGGTCGGCGACGCCGGCCAGCTTGCCCAGGAACAGCTCCGAGGCGTCGCGGTGGATGAGCGCGATGTTGTAGTGGTCGCGGAACAGGCCCACCACCTGCTCGGCCTCGCCCAGGCGCAGCAGGCCGGTGTCGACGAACACGCAGGTCAGGCGCTCGGCCACCGCCTCGTGCAGCAGCGCCGCCACCACCGAGGAGTCGACGCCTCCGGAGAGCCCGCAGATGATGCGGCCGTCACCCACCTGGGCACGGACCTTGGCGATCTCCTGGTCGCGGAAGGCGGCCATGGTCCAGTCGCCGGAGCAGCCGGCGACCCGGTGGGTGAAATTGGCCAAAAGCTGCGCCCCGTGCGGGGTGTGCACCACCTCGGGATGGAACTGGACGCCGTAGAAGCGGCGCTCGTCGTCGGCGATGGCGGCGAACGGTGCCCCCTCGGTCTCCGCCACGGCCCGGAAGCCGGGGGGCAGGCCGGTGACTCGGTCGCCATGGCTCATCCACACCTGCTCGCGGGCGCCGACGTCCCAGACGCCGTGGAACAGGGCGCAGTCGGCGGTCACCTCCACGTGGGCGCGGCCGAACTCCCGGTGCTCGGCGGCCTCCACGGCACCACCGAGCTGCTCGACCATGGCCTGCTGGCCGTAGCAGATGCCGAGCACCGGCACGCCGGCGCTCAACACCGCGTCGGGGACCCGCGGCGTGTCCATCTCGGTGACCGAGGCCGGGCCGCCGGACAGGATCACCGCCCGCGGCCCGTAGGCGGCGAGGCTCTCGGCGGTGACCCGGTTGAACGGATGGATCTCGCTGTAGACGCCGCTCTCCCGCACCCGGCGGGCGATGAGCTGGGTGACCTGGGAGCCGAAATCGACGATGAGGACCCGTTCGGTCATGGGGGCGGTCCGCGGCAGGATCGACGGCGCCGGACCATAGCCCATCCGCCGGCGCCGGCGCCAACCGAAAAAGCCCCTCGGGGCCCCGCGGCGGCGCGCGCCCAACGTTGACAGGGACGGCGAAGTCCGCGATATTCTCGCGCTTTCCCGGACTGGGCCGGTGCCCCGCGCCGGCCTGTTGTGTTTGAGGAGAGCGCCGTGATATCCCCCCTGATCCCCACCTACGCGCGCAAGGATGTCGCGTTCGCGCGGGGCGAAGGCGCCTATCTCTACGACGCCGACGGCCGGCGGTACCTGGACTTCGGCGCCGGCATCGCGGTGACGGCGCTGGGGCACTGCCATCCGCGCCTGGTGGCGGCGTTGACCGACCAGGCGGAGCGCCTGTGGCACTGCTCCAACATGTACCACATCCCGGGTCAGGAGCGCCTGGCCCGCCGGCTGGTGGACGCCACCTTCGCCGATTCGGTGTTCTTCACCAACTCCGGCGCCGAGGCCGTGGAGTGCGGGCTCAAGATGGTGCGCCGCTACCACGATACGACCGGCAACCCGGAGCGCTACCGGATCGTCGCCTGCCGCAACGCCTTCCACGGGCGGACGCTGGCCACCATCGCCGCCGGCGGCCAGGACAAGCACCTGGACGGCTTCGACCCGGTGGTGGACGGGTTCGACCACGTGGCCTTCGGCAACCTCAACGAGCTGGGCGCCGCCATCACGCCGGAGACCGCCGCCATCCTGGTGGAGCCGGTGCAGGGCGAGGGCGGCATCCACGCCGCGTCGGCCGACTACCTGCGCGGCCTGCGCCGGATCGCCGACGAATACGGCCTGCTCCTGTTCTTCGACGAGATCCAATGCGGCATGGGCCGGACCGGCCGGCTGTTCGCCCACGAGTGGGCCGGCATCGCCCCCGACGTCATGGCCGTGGCCAAGGGCCTGGGCGGGGGTTTTCCGGTCGGCGCCTGCCTGGCCACCGAGCGGGCAGCCTCGGCGCTCACCCCGGGCAGCCACGGCACCACCTACGGCGGCAACCCCCTGGCCATGGCGGTGGCCAATGCGGTGCTCGACGAGGTCCTGGCCGACGGCTTCCTCGATCGGGTCGAAGCCGTTGCCGCGGTGTTGTGGGGCCGCCTCGAAGCGCTGGTGGCCGACCACCCAGGGGTGTTCGAGGAGGTGCGGGGCAGCGGCCTGATGGTCGGGCTCAAGTGCGTGGCCGACAACCAGGCCATGGTGCGTACGCTCCTGGAGAACGGCCTGCTGGTGGTGGCCGCTGCCGACAACGTGATCCGGCTGCTGCCGCCCCTGGTCATCGACGAGAGCCACGTGTCGGAGGCATTGGACATTCTGGAGCGGGCCTGCGCCGACCTGGAGGCGACGGAGGCGACGGCATGAGCGGCGGACCGGTCAACGGCGTGCGGCACTTCCTCGATCTCGACCGGTTCGACGCCGCCACGCTCAGGGCCATCCTGGAGATGGGCAAAGCATACAAGCGCGGCGAACATCCGACCGGCCGCCCGGCCCCGTTGAGCGGCAAGACCCTGGCCATGGTTTTCGAGAAGCCCTCGACCCGCACCCGCGTGTCGTTCGAGGTGGGGATGCACCAACTGGGGGGCCAGGTCGTGGTGCTCGGCGACAGCGAATCCCAGCTCGGCCGCGGCGAGACCATCGCCGACACGGCCCGTGTGTTGTCACGCTATGCCGACGCCATCATGCTGCGCACCGATGACGCGGGAAAACTCGGCGACATGGCCGCGCACGCGACGGTCCCGGTGATCAACGGCCTGACCGATCACTCGCACCCCTGCCAGTTGATGGCCGACGTGATGACCTTCGAGGAGCACCGCGGCCCCATCGCCGGCCGCACCGTGGCCTGGTGCGGCGACGGCAACAACGTGGCGTGCTCGTGGATCCACGCCGCCGTGCGTTTCGGGTTCCGCCTGCGGCTGGCGACGCCACCCGCCCTGCGGCCGCCGACCGCGCTGCTCGCCTGGGCCGCCGCCGAGGGCGGCGACGTGCGCGCCCTCGACGATCCGGCCGAGGCGGTGGCCGGGGCCGATTGCGTGGTCACCGATACCTGGGTGTCCATGGGCGACACCGACGCCGAGGCGCGCCACGCCCTGCTGCACGGGTTCCAGGTCGACGAGGCCCTGATGGAGAGGGCCGCGCCCGACGCCCTGTTCATGCACTGCCTGCCCGCCCACCGCGGCGAGGAGGTCACCGACGGCGTCATCGACGGCCCCCGCTCGGTGGTGTGGGACGAAGCCGAGAACCGACTGCATGCCCAGAAGGGCGTCCTCGCCTGGTGCCTGGACGCGGCCGCCGCCGAGGCCCGGTGACATGGGCCTCCCGGTCGAACCGCCGGACTTCGGCGATTTCGTCCAACCCTTCCAGATCGAGGACCTGGGCCTGCGCGGGCGGCTGGTGCGACTGGGCCCGGCCTTGGACGAGATCCTGGCCGCCCATGCCTACCCGGCCCCGGTCTCGGCCATGCTGGCGGACGCCCTGGTGTTGACGGTGATCCTGGCCAGCGGCCTCAAGTACGACGGCGTGTTCAGCCTGCAGACCCGGGGCGACGGTCCCCTCGGCATGATGGTCGCCGACCTCACCAGCGAGGGCGCCCTGCGCGGCTATGCCCGTTACGACCAGGACCGCCTGGCCGCCGCAGTCGGGTCCGGCGGCGCGGTGCCCCGCCTCCTGGGGGCGGGCCATTTGGCCTTCACCGTCGACCAGGGTCCCGACATGGACCGCTACCAGGGCATCACCGCCCTCGAAGGGGCCAGCCTGGCCGACTGCGCGCGGCTCTATTTCCGCCAGTCCGAGCAACTGGACACGGCCCTGGTGGTGGCCGCCTGCGACACCGACGTGTCCGCCGCCCGCCGCGCCGGCGCCGCGCGTGCCGCCGCCATGATGATGCAGCGCCTGCCCGCCGCCCCGGCGGCGGCCGAAGACGCGGCGGAGGACGGTTGGCGCCGCGCCGTCGTGTTGATGAGCAGTGTCACGCCGGGCGAGCTCCTGGATCCGGCGCTGGCCCCGGCGGAGGTTCTCTACCGGCTGTTCCACGAGGACGGCGTGCGGGTGTTCCGCCCGCGCCCCGTCCGCCACGCCTGCCGTTGCTCCCGCCAGCGGGTGGCGGACACCCTGGCCTCGTTTCCCGCCGACGAGATCGCCGCCATGGCCGAGGATGGCGTCATCGTGGTCACCTGCGAGTTCTGCAAGACCACCTACCGGTTCGACGAGGACGACGTGGCGGCTCTTCACGGTCCCCCCTCCGGCCGCGCTTGATGGCCCCTCGGCGGTCGTGCCAGTATGCGGCCGCCCGCCCAACCCGACCGACGTCCGGAGGTCCCATGATCAGACGCGCCCGCCGCGCCTTCGCCGTTGTGGCATTGGTCGCCGCCGCGGCCTGCGCCACCGAGGTCCCGCAGCAGACCCTGCCCGAGCTCACCTACGGCCACCTGAGCCCGCTGGCCCTGGGCGTCGGTGCCGTCGAGGTGACCTCCGAGTACGCCGCCCCCATGGCCGCGCCCCATGTGGAGCACCTGTTCCCGACGCCGCCGGAAAAGGCCCTGCGCCAATGGGCCACGGACCGCCTCAAGGCCGCCGGCGGCCCCGGCGTCGCCCGCTTCGTCATCAAGGACGCCCGGGTGACCGAGACCGCTCTGGCCCACGACGAGGGGGTCAAGGGGGCGTTCACCAAGGAGGCGTCGGAGCGCTACGACGCCGCCGTCGAGGCGGTGGTCGAGATCATCGACGGCGACGGCAAGTCCCGCGGCCACGCGTCGGCCCGCGCCACCCGGTCGCGCACCGTGCGCGAGGACGTCTCCATGAACGAGCGCGACCGCATCCGCTTCGAGCTGATCGAGGCGTTGATGAAGGACTTCGACGCCGAGATCGAGAACAACATCCGGACCTATCTGGCCAAGACCCTGCAGTGACACGGTAGGGTTATACCGGAACGCGGAACAAACGCCTCAGCCCGGCATCCTTCGACACGCGGCTTCGCCGCTGCTCAGGATGAGGATAAGTGTTGTATTTCAACGACATGCCTCATGCTGAGCAGGCGCGTCAGCGCCGTGTCGAAGCATCCTGCGTCGGCCGATACTGACGTGAATTCGTATCACTGGCTCTGGGCCAGGGTGCGGATGCGTTCGACGAAGACGTCCATCAGGCGCCGGATCAGCCGGTCCGATTCGGCCAGGCGGTCGAGCCGCCGGCGGAAGGATTCCTCCGGGATCACGGTGAGTGTCGGGGGATTCCGGGCGGATTCCGGGGACAGTAACCTATTTTTCTCCGCGTTCACGTGGTTCCTGACAATACCGAACACCCCTGCCTTCCTTTCCCAAGACCGAAGCCGATCCGATCATAGCAGAACTCCGGTGGCGCGTTGCGTAAACGAGACACGGATAAGCACGGATGAACGGGACCCGATGTGGCGCGAACGCCGTGCCGAGACCGTGTCCATCCGTTCATCCGTGTCTCCGGATTCCGCCGCTACTCAGGGCACGCCCGCCACCGGAAAGGTTGATTATTCCTATAATATGTGATAATATGCCTTTCTCAAGTTTCCCAAGCCTGGGCGGCTGCGGCAGCAGTCAGGGCGCCGCAATCGGAAGGAGGTTAATTCGTTGTTTCCAAATAATCTTTCCGCATCGTGCTGACATCTGCTGACAGATTCATGGGAGGCCGTCATTCCTATCATGCCTCGGGCCGGAATCCCGTTTGTCCTTAATGCGCAACCGCCGCCGCGCCGGACGAACACCGGTGAGCGGAGCGTCGCAAACGTCAGCGCCGGTGTCGCACCCCGGTAACGCCCCCGCGTCACCCGAACCCAAAAAGAGACATTCTACTTTCGCCTCAAAAGCCCGAATCGAAATGAACTTTGTAATTTCAATGGGTTACTATGGATCTCATCCTGACCACCCGTCATTCCCGCGCAGGCGGGAATCCAGAAACGCCGCGCAACTCCTGGACTCCCGCCTTCGCGGGAGTGACGAAAGAGCGTTCGGCCGGAGTCCTTCAACCATTCGATTTACAGGACTTCCTTTTCCGGTCGGGCTCCAAGGCATTGGAAAGCGGCCCATCGTGGAAACAGGCGACCGTCCCCTTTCTTGCGTCCCCCTTCCCGGGTCACTGGCTCTGCGCCAGGGTGCGGATGCGTTCGACGAAGACGTCCATCAAGCGCCGGATCAGACGGTCCGATTCGGCCAGGCGGTCGAGTCGCCGGCGGAAGGATTCCTCCGGGATCACGGTGAGTGTCGTGTCCTCGGTGGCACGGGCCGAGGCCATGCGCGGCCGGTTGTCGACCAGCGCCATCTCGCCGAGGATGTCGCCGCGGGCCAGGGTGGCCAGCACCGTCTGGTCGCCGTTGGCCGCCAGGGTGATGTCGACCCGGCCGCTGACGATCAGGTAGGCCTCGTCGCCGGGGTCGCCCTCGCGAAAGATGAGGTCGCCGGCCCGGAAGGCCTTCAGCGGCAAGGCATCGCTGCCGGAGGCGGTGGCCGGCGCGGCGGTGACCTCGGGTGCCGGGGCCGGGGCCGCTTTCCCTTTGGCCTTGGGCTCGGGCGCCTGGCTGAGCAGCCGGTCCAGGCGCCGCGTCACCGCCTCGGCCAGGTCCTCCGGCAGCGCACTGGCGGACAGGCTCTCACGCAACTCGACCAGTGCGTTGGCCGTCTCGTCGCGGCCGGCACCGGGCGGCAGCAGGGCCTTCAGGTCGGACACGCCCTGCACCTCGTCCAAGAGGCTGGCCAGCACCTCCCGCGGGTAGCGCTCCCCGAAGGCGCTGCCGGTGAGGCCGAGCAGATAGCCCAGGCGCACCGCCCCGGTGGGAAGCTGCGACAGCACCTTGGCGATGCCCTCGGCGGCGTTGAGGTCGCTGCCGTCGCGACCGAAGGCCATGCGGGCGCGGCGGGTCACCGCCTCGCACACCAGCGGGCCGCCGGCCAGCCCCCCCGACCCGGTGAGCTCCGCCAGCAGGGTGACGAAGGCGTCGCAGTCGGCGGCGTCGCTTTCGCGGGTCAGGGGCTGCACGCCGCCGACCCCGCGGGCCACCCGCTCCAGAAGGGTCTGGCGGGTGAGCGGCAGGTCGTGGACCGACATGGCCCCGTCGAGGCGGGCCAGGGCCGGCTCGCGCTCGGCATCGCCGCCGTAGCGGCCGGCGGCGACGCGGGCCAGGGCGCTGAACACCGAGCCCAGGTCGGGACGGTAGCCGAGCAGGTCGCGCACCCCGTCGGCGCCGTCCAGTACGTCGGCCAGCATCTCGTCCACCGCACCCAGCGAGGCGGCGCCGGCATCCTTGTCCAGCAGGTCCAGCGCCCGGCCCACCTTGCGCGACCAGTCGCGGGCGCTGCCCAGGTGGGCGGCCAGCACCCGCCCGGTCATCAGGGTCCAGTCCGGGGCCGGCAGCTCGCGCTCGACGCCGTCGGCCAGGGCCGGCACGCCGCCGGCCTTGAGCAAGGGCTCGAAGCGGTCCGGCCGCTCGGCCTCGCGGACCCGGTCCATGTGCCGGTTGACCAGGCCATACAGCGCCTCGACCCGCTGGCTGGCGGCGCCGTGGCCGGCCCGCGACTGGATGGCGGCGACGCGATGGATGGCCTGGTTGAGAAAGCTCTCTTGGCGGGCCAGGATGCGCAGGTGGCCGTAGTCGTGGACCAGCTCGAAAGCGGTCAGGTTGTGCCGGTCCAGATACTGGCGCAGCAGTCGCCCTACGGTACGGCGGGCCGGGAACGACAGCAGGTCGTCGATATCGTCGCAGAATGCCGCCTCCTCCACCGCCGCGATGGTCAGGGGGCGCTCGGCCGGCGGCCCGCACTCCTCCTGGAAGACGATCTCCTCGGCCAGGTTCTGGTCTTCGCGGATCACGCGCACGGCCGTGTGGCGACCGCCGGAGACCAGGGCGCGGGCCCGTTCCATGGCGGCGGCGCGGCCGCCATGGGTGGAGTCGGCGATCCAGCGTTTGCCCAGGCGGGTCTGGACTTCGAAGTTGAAGACCCGGTCTTGCCACATCACTCGTTCTCCCCGCGGCGGCCCCGCCTGGCGCCGCAAGACCATCATGGCGCGTTTCGCCCGCCGGCGGTACCGGGAATGGCGTCGCCGCCGTTGCGCCCGCGACCCCGGTGAAGGGAAGAATGCCGCAAGAAATTGCGGCGAATTTTATTGGTCTTCTCCGAAAACAACGGCCGGCAACGATCCCGTTTTCCGCCCCACTTTCTGGGCATGATCGGCGGTCCACTTCGTATTGACTAAGTAATATTATTATCTACTACTTATATTGTGACGATCATCACAGAATAATTCTGTGTTTTCCGCTGATCAATAAGTATCTTGTGACGCACATCACAGCAAAAAAATATGTTTTACTTGTGATGTTCATCACTGTCGGCGGCCTTGCCGGCCTTTAATTTGGTCATTGTCCACGGGGCAGCCTGAAACGGGGGCGCCCGAAGAAACGGGACAAGACGGGTTTGCAATCGAGACGTGAAGGAGAGCCAGAATGGTTACCTGGACAGGCAGCAACAGGAACGACCGCTATCGTGGCAGCGCCGACGCCGATCTGTTGGCCGGGGCCGGTGGCGACGACGTGATCTTCGCCGGAGCCGGTGACGACCAGGTGGAAGGCGGCGACGGCAACGACGTGATCGATCTGGGCGACGGCGCGGATACCGCCTGGGGCGGCGCCGGCAACGACCGCATCTATGGCCGGGCCGGGGCCGACGTGATCCTCGGCAAGGACGGCGACGACACCATCTCCGGCGGCGACGGCAACGACGTCCTTCGCGGCGGCGCCGGCAAGGACACGGTGTCCGGCGGCAACGGCGACGATCAGATCGAGGGCGGCGCGGGCGACGACCGCCTGTTCGGCAATGCCGGCGCCGACCGCGTGTTCGGCGGCGAGGGGCATGACTACCTCTCCGGCGGGCATGGCGACGACTACCTGAACGGTGGGGCCGGCAACGACACCCTGAACGGCGGCACCGGCAATGACCAGATGGCCGGCGGCGACGGCGACGACGTGCTGTACGGCGGCGACGGCGACGACGTCATCCACGGCAACGCCGGCGACGACGTGGTTCTCGCCGGGACCGGGCGCGACGAGATTCTGGGCGGTGACGGCAACGACCGCATCTACGGTCAAGCCGGGGACGACACCATGTTCGGTGACGCCGGCAACGACTTCGTCAGCGGCGGAGACGGGGCCGACCGGGCTTACGGCGGCGACGGCGACGACCGCCTCTATGGCGATGCCGGCGACGACACGGTCCATGGCGGGGCCGGCGCCGATATGCTCAGCGGCGGCGACGGGACCGACACGCTGCACGGCGAAGCCGGCAACGACCGGGTCTACGGCGGCGCTGGCGACGATGCCGTCTGGGGCGAGGAAGGCGACGACCTGCTCGACGGCGGCGCCGGCAACGACATGGTCGAGGGCGGCGAAGGCGACGACACGCTCTACGGCCGCGACGGCGACGACCTGATCGAGGGCGGCCAGGGCGACGACCTGATGAGCGGCGGCGACGGCAACGACCGCCTCTATGGCGCCATGGGCAACGACCGCGCCTTCGCCGGCGACGGCGACGACAGCGTCGACGGCGGCTTCGGCGACGACTATCTGTCCGGCGGCGCCGGCAACGACGTCATCGGCGGCGGCATGGGCCGCGACGTCCTGATGGGCGGCGACGGCCGCGACGAGCTGTGGGGCGGCGACGACGACGACCGGGTCTACGCCGGCAGCGGCAACGACGTGGCCTACGGCGACCTCGGCAACGACCGCGTCTACGGCGAGGCCGGCGACGACACCATCCATGGCGGCGAGGGCCATGACATGCTCAGCGGCGGCACCGGCGACGACACCCTGCACGGCGAGGACGGCAACGACCGGGTCACCGGAGGCGCCGGCGACGACGCCGTCTGGGGCGAGGCCGGCAACGACGTGCTCGACGGCGGGTCCGGCAACGACATGGTCGAAGGCGGCGAGGGTGACGACATGCTCCTCGGCGGCGACGGCGATGACCTGGTCGAAGGCGGCCAGGGCGACGACACGCTGAGCGGCGGTGACGGCAACGACCGCCTCTATGGCGCCCTGGGCAATGACCGCGCCTTCGCCGGCGACGGCGACGACAGCGTCGACGGCGGCTACGGGGACGACACCCTGTCCGGCGGCGCCGGCAACGACGTCATCGGCGGCGGCATGGGCCGCGATCTCCTGATGGGTGGCGACGGCCGCGACGAGCTGTGGGCCGACGATGGCGACGACCGGGTCTACGCCGGGAGCGGCGACGACGTGGCCTACGGCGGTGCCGGCAATGACCGCGTCTCCGGCCAGGACGGTGACGACACCATCCATGGCGGCGAGGGCCACGACGTCCTCAGCGGCGGCAACGGCATCGACACCGTGCACGGCGAGGACGGCAACGACCGGGTGTACGGCAATGCCGGCGACGACGCCGTCTGGGGCGAGGCCGGCGACGACATGCTCGACGGCGGCGACGGCAACGACATGCTGGACGCCGGCGAGGGTGACGACCGCCTCTACGGCCGCGACGGCGACGACCTGATCGACGGCGGCCAGGGCGACGACGTCCTGATCGGCGGCGACGGCCACGACCGTCTGTACGGGGCCATGGGCAACGATCGCGCCTACGGCGGCGACGGCGACGACATGCTCGACGGCGGCGACGGCAACGACACGGCCTACGGCGGCGACGGCAACGACGTCATCAGCGGCAGCGCCGGGAACGACATGCTGCGCGGCGACGCCGGGAACGACACGCTGTACGGCGACGACGGCAACGACCGCGTCTACGGCGGCGACGGCGACGACGTTCTGTACGGCGGCGAGGGCAACGACCGAATCGAAGGCGGCGCCGGCGACGACATGCTGCGCGGCGACGGCGGCACCGACGTCCTCACCGGTGGCACGGGCGCCGACACGTTCTCGTTCCTGAGGACGGACGGCGCGTCGGTGATCACCGACTTCGACGAGGACGACCGCCTGGAGTTCATCGGCTTCTCGGCCGACGACCTCACCATCACCGACGACGGCGAGGGCACCGTCACCATCGTCGCCCAGCGCGGGGACGAGGAGATCACGGTGCGCCTCGAGGACCAGGAGGGCTCCGGCTACACGGTGACCGACCAGTTCAACAGCGTCGTGGTCACGGCGGAGGAGGCCAGTCTGTAACCACACGCCGGTTTCCCGGCACAAGACGGGCCGCCCTTCGGGGCGGCCCGTTGCGTTTTCGCGGCGGGCTACGAAGACGCACGCGGTCACCCGGCAGAATGCAAAATACGGCAACTCATCCGGAAGTCCTTCGACACGCGGCTTCGCCGCTGCTCAGGACAAGGAAACTTGTTATCTCCCAACTACATACCTCATGCTGAGCAGGCGCGTCAGCGACGTGTCGAAGCACCCGTGCATAGGGCGGAACCTGCCCGTTCTGGCATAGGTTGGGTGATTGAGGATAAGTCCGATCCACTACCGCGCTTTCCGAACGGTGCGGTCCTCCTCAACCAAGAACGCCGCGATATCGAGCGTTTTCAAAGCCGGCAAAATGTTCTGGATCAATCGTTTGTGTTCTTCGTCAGCCGGCACAGCGATCCCACCCTGATGGTCGCCGGATATTGCTGCACGGGTGGCCGTATATAGGGCTTTGGAAACGTGGTCCAACTTCTGACTCTTGGTGAACGACAGACCAAATCGGGCCGAGCCGGGCCTGTTTGACGTGCCGCCCTTGGCCTCGATAGCCAACATCTTCCCGCGTTTCTCGGCGAGGATATCGATCCCCCGCTGATTCGTCCGGCTGGTATTCCGGATCGTCCATCCGTGTCGCTCCAAATGTGACGCAACGGCTTTGATCACATCTTCCTCGGTGAGAACTCGCTGCCGGTGTCCCTCCGGAACGGGACTGACTCGGTCGGCCATGGGTCTGCTCCCTCTCGTCGCGTTGCTAAACCAGCCCGCTGGCGCGGACCCCGTCGAAAATGAACTGCACCGCCAGGGCCGCCAGCAGGATGCCGACGATCCGGGTGATCACGTTCTGACCGGTGACGCCGAGCAGGCGGTTGACGTGGCCGGCCAGCAGCAGCAGGGCCAGGGTGATCGCCATTACCGCCAGCAGCGCCGCCACCACCGCCAACTCCTTGGCCAGGTCGCCCTTGGTCTCGGCGATCAGCAGGATGGCCGCCCCCATGGTGCCGGGGCCGGCGATCAGGGGCGTCGCCAGGGGGAACACGGAAATATCCGGCTTGGCCGCCGCCTCGGACTTCTCCGCCTCGGTGGTGGAGGCGCCCCCCGACGGCCGGGCGAACACCATGTCGATGCCGATCAGCAGCAGCAGGATGCCGCCGGCCGTGCGCAGGGCCGGCAGGGTGATGCCCAGGGCGTCCAGGACCGCGTTGCCGAAGACCACGAACAGCAGCAGGATGACCGTGGCGATGACGGTCCCCTTGACCGCCATGGCCCGCCGCTCGGCGGTGGCGGCTTTGGCCGACAGCCCGCCGAAGACCGCCGCCACGTCCACCGGACTGACGGTGGCGAAAAAGGTGGTGAAGGCGAGCAGGGCGGTTTCGAACATGGATGCCCGCCCAAACCCCTAGATTCGCCCGGCCAGGGAGGCCTCGTAGAGGCTTCGCATCTCGGGCACGCCGGCCGGCACCGGATTGCCGGCACCGGCCGGATCGGCGGCGGCCATGGAGGCAAGCTCGTCCAGGCGGCCCTCCTCCACCCCAAGGTCGCGGGCCGTGCATGGGATCCCCAGCTCCTTGCGCAGCTCCAGGACCCAGTCCAGCACTCCCTGGAAGCCGGGCACCGGCAGGTCCAGGGTGCGGGCCAGACGGGCCAGGGGCGCCTCGATGGCGGGCCGGTTGAACACCAGCACATAGGGCATGAAGACCGCGTTGGTCAGCCCGTGGTGGGTGTCGTAGACGGCGCCGACGGCGTGGCTCAGGGCGTGGATGGCACCGAGGCCCTTCTGGAACGCCGTCGCCCCCATGGCCGCCGCCGCCATCATGCCGGCCCGGGCCACCAGGTCGCCGCCGTCGGTGGTCGCCGCCGGCAGCCAGTCCTTGACCAGCCGGATGCCTTCGGCGGCGATGCCGTCGGCCAGGGGATGGAAGCCCCGCGCGCAATAGGCTTCCAGGCAGTGGGCCAGTGCGTCCATGCCGGTGGCCGCGGTGATGTCGGGCGGCAGGCCGACGGTGAGCTCGGGATCGGCGACGACCTGTCCGGGCAGCATACGCGGATGGAAGATGATCTTCTTCACGCGGGTCCCGGGGTCGGTGATCACCGACGCGCGACCCACCTCGGATCCGGTGCCGGCCGTGGTCGGCACCGCCACCACCGGCGCGATGCCGTCCGCGTCGGCCCGGGTCCAGTTGTCGCCCACGTCCTCGAAGTCCCAGATGGGCCGGCTCTGCCCGACCATGAAGGCGACCGCCTTGCCGGCGTCCAGGGCGCTGCCGCCGCCGAAGGCGATGACGCCGTCGTGGCCGCCGGCCCGGAAGGCCGCCAGACCATCGTGCACGTTGGCGGCCACCGGATTGGGTTTGATATCAGAGAACACAGCGATGCCCAGCGCGGCATCCTCGCACCGGGCCACGGCATCCCGCACCATGGGCAGGGCGGCTAGGCCGGGATCGGTGACCAGCAGCGGACGCTCGATGGCCAGCGCCCGGCACGCTTCCGGCAGCTCGGCGATGCGGCCGGCGCCGAAGCGCACTGTGGTGGGGAAGCTCCAGTCTCCGCGGGGAACCGCCATGGCCAGGGCCTACCGGCGCTCGGCCAAGGCGAGGGCGGCTCCGGCGCCGACGAACAGGGACCCCAGCACCCGGTTGCGCACGAGGGCGGCGCGCCGCGACCGCACCCAGCGCCCGGCACCGCCTGCGGCGACGCCGTACAGGCTGTAAACGGCGAAGGAGATGGCCACCGACGTAGCCCCGAGCAGGGTGAGCTGCGAGGCGGCCGCCGGACCGGCGTCCATGAACTGGGGATAGATCATCACGTACGCGAGGGCGGACTTCGGATTTGTGAGCGAGATGGCCGCGGCGCGCACGAAAGTTCTCTTTCCGGGAACTCCCACCGGCGGCGCCGAACCCGCGGTCGCCACCGGAGCCCGCCACAGGCTGAGGCCCAGCCACACCAGATAGGCGACGCCGATCCACTTGAGCGCCGTGAACAGGGTCGCCGAGGCGGCCAGGAAGGCGAGCAAGCCGAGGGCCACCAGGGTCACGTAGACGGCCACGGCGAAGGCGAACCCGGCGGCGGCGAACACCCCGGCACGCATGCCGTGGCGGCTGCCGACGGCAACGGCGTAGGCGGCATTGGGACCGGGGATGGCGGCGGCCAGCAGCCACACGGCGGCAAAGGCGATCCAGGTCTCGGGCGTCATCATGGCCGACCTCAGACGGCGGTGCGCAGGTGGAACGACTTGGGCCGGGTCAGGTGATCATAACCCATGGGCGACAGCGTGCAGCCGCGCCCCGACTTCTTGACTCCGGTCCAGGCCAGCGCCGGGTCCAGGTAGTCGCAACGGTTCATGAACCAGGTGCCGGTGTCCACGGCGGCGCCGATGCGCTCGGCGGCCGCCGCGTCGGCGGTCCACACCGACGCGGTGAGCCCGTACGGGCTGTCGTTCATCAGCCGGATGGCCTCGTCGTCGTCGCGCACCTTCATGACGCCGATCACCGGGCCGAAACTCTCCTCGCGCATGACCTCCATATCATGAGTCACGTCGATGAGCACCTGGGGCGCCAGGTAGGGCGACTCCTCCCGCGCCATCGGGAACCCGGCCGGATCGACGAGGGCCCGTGCCCCCTCCTCGACCGCGTCGCGGATCTGGTCGCGCACGTACTGGGCGGCGCCGGTGCGCACCATGGGCCCCAGCGTGGTCTCCGGGTCCAGCGGGTTGCCGAGCCGGTACTGCCGCACCAGGGCCGCCATGCCGTCGACGAACGCATCGTAGACGTCGGCGTGGACGTACACCCGCTCGACGCCGCAGCACGACTGGCCGGCGTTGAAGAAGGCACCGTCGGTCACGTTGGCGATGGCGAAGTCCAGGTCGGCGTCGCCCCGCACGTAGGCCGGGTCCTTGCCGCCCAGCTCCAGCCCGACGCCGATGAACCGCCCGGCGGCGGCCGTCTCCACCATCAGGCCGCCGGGCACCGAGCCGGTGAAGGCGACGAAATCGACCGCCGCGTCGCCGATGACCCGCCCGGTGTCGGGATGGCTCAGGTGCAGGTGCTGGAACACGCCCGGCGGCAGGCCGGCGCGGTCGAAGGCCTCCTGGAAGCGCTCCGCGCACAGGGGCGTCTGGGCCGAATGCTTGAGGACCACCACGTTGCCGGCCATGAGGGCCGGGATCACCGAGTTGACGGCCGTCAGGTAGGGGTAGTTCCACGGCGCGATGGTGAACACCACCCCCAACGGCTGACGCCGGATGAACCGGGTGAACCCCGCCTTGGGCCCGGCGTCGAGGTCGGCCAGGGCCTCGGGCGCGATGGCGATCATGTGGCGGGCCCGCTCCTCGAAGCCGCGGACCTCGCCGGGCGCGTGGGCGATGGGCCGGCCCATCTGCCAGGCGATCTCCTCGGCGATGGCGTCCCGCTCGGCGACGAAGGCATCGACCGCCCGCAGGCACAGCCGCGCGCGCTCCTCGATGGAGGCCTCGCGCCAGGCGGGGCCGGCCGCCACGGCACGCTCCAGGGCGGCGGCGATCTCCGCCTCGGTTGCGAAGGGCCGCTCCACGTAGACGCTGCCGTCCACGGGCGTGATGGTGCGCAGGCCGCCGGACACGGTCGCGGGCTCCCCGTCAGATGATCTCGAAGTAGCGGTCCAGTTCCCAGTCGGTGATGTGCTTGCGGAACTCCCGCTCCTCCCACTCGCGGGTCGCCGCGTAGTGATCGACGAAGGCGTCGCCGAACAGGTCGCGGGCCGCCTTGGACTTGCGCAGGCGCTGCGCCGCCTCCCACAGGGTGGCGGGCAGGGCAAGCCGCCGCGGGAAGGTGCGGTCGTAGGCGTTGCCCACCACCGGCGGCTCCGGCTCGATCCGGTTCTCGATGCCCCACAGGCCGGACCCGAGGGCGGCGGCCAGGGCCAGGTAGGGGTTGGCGTCCGCCGCCGCGACCCGGTACTCGACCCGCTGGCCCTTGGCGCCGCCGGGGATCACCCTCAGTGCGCAGGTGCGGTTGTCCACCCCCCAACTCGCCTCGGTGGGGGCCCAGAAGCCGGGAATCAGCCGGCTGTACGCGTTGACCGTGGACGCGATCATGGCCAGCAGCTCGGGCATCAGTTTCTGCTGGCCGCCGACGAAATGGCGCATGGCGGCGTTCATGCCGTCGGCGGCGTCGCCGTCGTGGAACAGCGGCGTGCCCCCTTCGTCGCGCAGGGACATGTGGATGTGGCCGCTCTGGCCCGGCCAGTCGGGCGACCACTTGGCCATGAAGGTGGCCAGCATGCCGCGCTTCTGCGCCATGATCTTGACGAAGGTCTTGAACAGGGCCGCCTTGTCGGCGGCGGCCATGCCGGTGTCGGCGGCGATGGCGGCCTCTAGCACCCCGGGACCGGTCTCCTCGTGCAGACCTTCAAGCCCCAGGTCCATGTCCCGGCAGCCGTCCAGCAGGTCGCGGTAGAAGTCCGCGTGGACCGAGTTGCGCAGCACCGAGTAGCCGAACCAGCCGGGGGCCATGGGCTTGAGGTCCCGGTAGCGCTTCTCGCGGACGCTGTGCGCGCTCTCCTCGAACAGGAAGAACTCGTACTCGAAGCCGGAGAAGCCGTGGAGGCCGGCCCCGAGGCCCCGCTCCACCACCCGCCGCAGCAGCCCGCGCGGGCAGATGGCCTCGGCCGGCTCGGCGAACTCGCCGAGGAACAGCAACATGCCGTCCTCCCACGGGATCTCGCGGCAGGTGTCCGGCAGGATGCGCACCGGCGCGTCCGGGTACCCGGTGTGCCACCCGGTGTAGGTAACGTTGTCGTAGAGCTGGTCGTGGGCGTCCCAGCCCAGGACCACGTCGCAGAACCCGAACCCGTCGTCCAGGGCGGAGAAGAACTTCTTGCGGTCCATGTACTTGCCGCGCAGGACGCCGTCGACGTCGAACACGCCAACCTTGACGTAGTCGAGCCCCCGGTCCTCGACGGCGCGGCGGGCGTCGGCGGCGGTGACCACCTGGCGCGGCGTCATTCGGCGGCGCTCCGTGCCCGGTCGCGCCAGGCGGCCAGCGCCTCGGCCAGGCGCGCCCACTCCGCGTCGTCGCCGGGCAGCCCGAAGCGCAGCCGGTCGGGGCGCTCGGGAAAGGCCCGAACCAGGATGGCGGCGGCGGCCAGGTGATCGAACAGGGCGGATGCCTGCGGGTGCTCGACCAGGCGGAAGAGATCGGTGCCGCCGACCGGCGGCAGGCCGTGGGCGGTCAGCAGTGCGTCCAGGTCCCGCGACCGGCTGGCCAGGCGGCTGCGGGTGGCGGCGATCCAGGCGTCGTCGCCGAGGGCGGTCACGGCGACGGCGGCCGCCGGTCCCGCCACCGCCCAAGGACCCAGGGCGCGGCGCAGGGCCGTCGCCATGGCCGGGTCCGCCAGGGCGAAACCGAGCCGCAGGCCGGCCAGCCCGAAGAACTTGCCGAAAGAGCGCAGTACCACCAAGCCGGGACGACCCGCCCACGGCGCCAGGCTCACCTCCGGCGCCACGTCGGCAAAGGCCTCGTCGACCACCACCAGCGGCGCCCGCCCGTCCCGGCGGTCGAGGACGGCCAGCACCCGTTCCGGCGCCATGCGCCGCCCGTCCGGGTTGTTGGGGTTGGTGATCACCAGCACGTCGCAAGCGACGTCGTCGACCTCGGCCTCGGCAATGGTTTCGACGGCATGGCCGGCGGCAGCCCAGCAGGCGGCGTGCTCACCGTAGGTCGGCGCCACCACAGCGACCCGGCTGGCCGGCACCAACCGGGGCAGCCACTGGATCAGCGCCTGTGATCCCGGCGCCGCCACCACCAGATCGGGGTCGGCGACCCGGTAGGCACGGGCGGCGGCCGTGCGCAGGTCCCGGTCGAGGCCGGCGTCGGGCAGCCGCTGCCACAGCTCGTCGGCCACGGCCGGGCGGGGATAGGGCCACGGATTGATGCCGGTGGACAGGTCGAGCCAGCGCTCCCGGGGGATTCCGGTGCGGGCCGCCGCCGAATCCACCGCCCCCCCGTGGTGGAGCCCTTCGCTCATGTCAGCCCCCGGTCACCGATCCGCCCGAACCTTAAGTTCCCGCGGGAAGACAGACAAGCCGTTCCGGTGCCCGCCGGATGCCCGCCGGGTTCGGCCTGTGCTACGCTGAACCGGCTGCAGGGGGAGTCCGCATGGAGAGCGCCGAACCGGCAGGCGGGCGCCGATGAGCGCGGCCGCGCCGGACCCGTCGGTCGTCGTCATCCCGACGGCGCCGGACTTCTTCATCGTCGCCATGGGCCTGGCCGGCGGCCTGGCGCTGTTCCTGCTCGGCATGGAGCACATGGCCAGCGGCCTCAAGGCGGTCGCCGGCGACCGCATGAAGGTGCTGCTGGCCCGCCTCACCACCAACCGGATCCTGGGGGCGCTGACCGGCGCCTTCACCACCGCGGTGATCCAGTCGTCGTCGGTGACCACGGTGCTGGTGGTCGGCTTCGTCACCGCCGGGCTGATGACCCTCACCCAGTCCGTCGGCGTCATCATGGGGGCCAACATCGGCACCACGGTGACCGCCCAGATCGTCGCTTTCAAGGTCACCGAGTTCGCGCTGCTCCTCGTCGCCGTCGGCTTCGCCCTCACCTTCGCCGGTCGCCACGAACGGCTGCGCCACTACGGCGGGCTGATCCTCGGTCTGGGCCTGGTGTTCTTCGGCATGGACGTGATGGGCGATGCGGTGGCGCCGCTGCGCCAGCACCGGCCGTTCATCGACGCCCTGGGCGGCCTCGACAACACCGCCCTGGCCATCGTCGCCGGCGCCGCCTTCACCGCCCTGGTGCAGTCGTCGTCGGCGACCACGGCGGTGGTCATCATGCTCGCCGCCCAGGGGCTGATCGCCCTGCCGGTCGGGATCGCGATCGCGCTCGGCGCCAACATCGGCACCTGCGTCACGGCGCTCCTGGCGGCCATCGGCAAGCCGCGCGAGGCGGTGCGGGCGGCCGTCGTCCACGTGCTGTTCAACGTGGCCGGCGTGGCGCTGTGGATCGGCTTCATCGATCAGTTGGCGGCGGCCGCCGCCTGGCTGTCGCCCGCCGCCCCCGACCTGTCCGGCCTCGACCGCCTGGCGGCCGAGACACCGCGGCAGATCGCCAACGCCCATACCCTGTTCAACGTGTTGAACACGCTGGTGTTCATCGGCTTCACCGGCCCCATCGCCCGCCTAGTGGTGCGCCTGGTGCCCGAGCGGCCGGCGCCCGAGGCGGTGCTGGTCGAGCCCAAGTACCTGCACGACGACCTGTTGGGAACGCCGACCCTGGCCCTCAACGCGGCCCGCATGGAGCTGGGCGAACTGGGCCGGCGCGCCGGCGACATGCTGGCGGCCATCCTGCCCGCCGTCCTGTCGGGCAGCCCGCAGAGCCTCAAGGACGTGGAGCGCATGGACGTCGCCATCGACCTGCTGCACGGCCAGATCATCGATTTCCTACGCCGCCTCGGTCTGGGCAACCTGACCGCCGCCGAGGCCCACGAGATGGTCAACCTGATGACCATCGCCAACAACCTGGAGAACATCGGCGACATCATCGAGACCGACCTGGTCACCGTGGGCCGCCGGCGCATCGACGAGCGCGTCTTCGTCAGCAAGGCCACCCAGCGCGTCATCGGCGACGTGCACGGCGCCGTCGCCCAGGCCCTGGACACGGCGGTGCAGGCGGCGGTCAGCGGCGACGAGGCGACCGCCCGCCGGGTCGTCGCCATGAAGTCGCGCGTCAACCGGCTCGCCGACGAGGCGGTGGCCCACGGCGCCCGCCGGCTGATCGCCCGCGCCCCGGAGCGCACGCGGACCTATACCCGGGAGATGGAGGTGATCGAACGCCTGAAGCGCGTCTACTACTTCGCCAAGCGCATCGCCAAGGCGGTGGAGCCCCACGCGGAAGCGGAATGAGGCTGGTGGCGGTGCGTTAGATGGCGAACGAGCTGCCGCAGCCGCAGGTGGACGCGGCGTTGGGATTCTTGAGGGCGAAATAGGCGCCCATCATGTCCTCCACGTAGTCCAGCTCGGCCCCGCGGATGAGCTCCAGGGACGTCTCGTCCACGGCCACGGTGACGCCGTCCCGCTCGAAATAGACGTCGTCGTCGTGGCGCTGGTCGTCCAGGGCGAACCCGTACTGGAAGCCGGAGCAGCCGCCGCCGGAAATGGTGATGCGCAGCATCATGGCGTCGTTGCTCTCCGCCGCCACCAGTTGGTTGATGCGCATGATGGCGCTGTCGGTCAGGCGGACACCCTGGTCGGTGCCGAGTGCGCTGTCGTCGGGCATGGGTCTTACCTTCGCCTCGTCAACCGTCGATCCATAGTATATCAGCTTTTCGCGATTCTTTATCTAGGGGGCGCGGACGTTTTGTCAAACCGGATGGCCGGCGCCGCCTATCCCGTTGCCTGGCATTTCGCGGGCTTGTAGTGTCCGCGCCATGACTGCCTCGCTCGCGCCGTTCGCCTGCCGGCCGGAGGCCACGCGCGGCCGCCTGCACACCGAGCCGGAGAGCCGCACCCGCACCTGCTTCCAGCGCGACCGCGACCGCATCATCCATTCCGCCGCCTTCCGCCGCCTGCAATACAAGACCCAGGTGTTCGTCAACCACGAGGGCGACTTCTTCCGCACCCGTCTGACCCACAGCCTGGAGGTCTCGCAGATCGCCCGCTCGGTGTGCCGGTCCCTGGGGCTCAACGAGGACCTGGCCGAGGCCCTGGCCCTGGCCCACGACCTGGGCCACCCGCCCTTCGGCCACGCCGGCGAGGACGCGCTGAAGGAGATGATGACGCCGTTCGGCGGTTTCGACCACAACGCCCAGTCCCTGCGCGTGGTGACCAGCCTGGAGCGCCGCTACGGCGAGTTCGACGGCCTCAACCTCACCTGGGAGACCCTGGAGGGGGTGGTCAAGCACAACGGGCCCCTGCTCGGCGGCGAGGGCGCCCCGCCCCTGCCCCGGGCGATCGCCGCCTACACCAACGGCCACGATCTGGAGCTGGACACCTATCCCGGTCTGGAGGCCCAGGTGGCGGCCATGTCCGACGACATCGCCTACAACAACCACGACATCGACGACGGGCTGCGGGCCGGCCTATTCTCCATGGCCGACCTGGGCGAGGTGCCCCTGGTCGGTCCCATCTTCGCCGAAGTCCGTGCCACGTACCGCGACCGCTCCGACACCCGCATCGTGCACGAGGCGGTGCGCCGACTGATCGGGGCCATGGTCCACGACCTCCTCGACGAGACCCGCCGGCGGCTCGCGGAGACCGACCCCTCGTCGCCCGACGACGTGCGCCGGGCGGGCCGGCCGCTGGTCGGTTTCTCGGCCGAGATGGAGGCCCACGACGGGGCGTTGCGGACCTTCCTGTTCGACAACATGTACCGCCACTACAAGCTCAACCGTATGGCCAGCAAGGCGCGCCGCGTGGTCAAGGACCTGTTCGCCCTGCTGGTGGCAGAGCCCGAGTGCCTACCCACCGAGTGGCGGCGCCAGGCCGCCGGGGCGGACACCGAGGCCACCGCGCAACTGGTCGCCGACTACATCGCCGGCATGACCGACCGCTACGCCCTGGACGAGCACATGCAGCTTTTCGACGAGCGGGCGAGGACGTCGTGAACCTGTTCCGTCATTTCCGCGACCGGGTCTTGGAGGCAGTGGAGTCCCTGGCCGCCGCCGGCGACCTGCCGGCCGGCTTGGACACCCGCCGCATCGCCGTCGAGCCGCCGCGCGACCCCGCCCACGGCGACGTCACCACCAACGCCGCCCTGGTGCTGGCCAAGCCGGCCCGTATGAACCCGCGTCACCTGGCCGAGCGCCTGGCGGCGCACCTTGAGGCACTGGACGACGTGGCCCGCTGCGAGGTGGCCGAGCCCGCATTCCTCAACCTGCGCCTCGAGCGCGGGTTCTGGGGCGCACGCCTGCGGGAGGTGCTGGCCGCCGGCGCGGCGTACGGGGACTGCGACATCGGCGCGGGCCAGAAGATCAACGTGGAGTACGTCTCGGCCAACCCCACTGGGCCACTGCACATCGGCCACGCCCGTGGCGCGGTCGTCGGCGACGCACTTGCGGCACTGCTAGAAAAGGCCGGCTACGACGTGACCCGCGAGTACTACGTCAACGACGCGGGAGCACAAATAGACGCTTTGGCGCGGTCGCTCTATGAGCAATACAAGGTGAAAGCTGACGCAGGAGACGACGAAGCACTTCAACGTCTATTTGAAAGCGGAGCGCTCCAATATGGAGGCGACTATCTGATCCCAACGGCGACCGAAATGGCGCGCGTCTATAGTGGCAAATGGGTCGCTGCTCCAGAAGGCGAATGGCTTCCAGCAATCCGTGAAATCGCCATCAAAGACATGATGGAGTTGATCCGCGGGGACCTCGATAGCCTCGGTGTCCATTTCGACTTTTTTGCCTCCGAACGCGAACTCGTGGAGGCGGGCGCGGTGGACGCGGCAATTGCGGCCTTGGAAGAGCGTGGCCTCGTCTACACCGGCGTCCTCGAGCCGCCCAAGGGCAAGCTTCCCGACGACTGGGAACCCCGTGAACAGACCCTGTTCCGGGCCACCGACTTCGGCGACGACGTGGACCGCCCGGTGCGCAAATCTGACGGCTCGTGGACCTATTTCGCCACCGACATGGCATACCATTTGAACAAGTTCGAACGCGGCTTCGATACCATGATCGACGTGTGGGGGGCCGATCACGCCGGCTACGTCAAGCGGGTGCAGGCGGCCGTGGCGGCGCTCACCGAGGGCCGCGGCGCGCTGGACGTGAAGGTCTGCCGGCTGGTCAACCTGCTGGACGATGGCGTGCCGGTGAAGATGTCCAAGCGGGCCGGGGCCTTCGTCACCCTGCGCGAGGTGGTGGACCGGGTGGGCCGCGACGTGGTCCGGTTCATCATGCTGACCCGCACCAACGACGTGCCACTGGACTTCGACTTCGCCCGGGTGGTCGAGAAGACCCGCGACAACCCGGTGTTCTACGTGCACTACGCGCACGCCCGCATCCGGTCCGTCATGCGCAACGCGACGGAGATCGTGGCGCCGTCCGACCTGACGCCGGAGGCGCTGGCGCAGGCCGATCTCGGGCGCCTGACCGACTTGGGTGAGCTCGACGTCATCAAGCGCCTGGCGGCGTGGCCGCGGGTGGTGGAGGGCGCCGCCGAGGCCCACGAGCCGCACCGCATCGCCAATTACCTGAACGACCTGGCGGCCGCCTTCCACATGCAGTGGAACAAGGGCAACGACGATCCCAGCCTGCGCATCATCATCGCCGAGGACCGCGATCTGACGGCGGCACGGCTGGCCCTGGCCCAGGGCGTGGCCTTCGTCATCGCCTCGGGGCTGGCCGTGTTCGGCGTCACCCCGGCCGAGGAGTTGCGCTAGTGGCTGAATCCAAGGACCGCCGCGAACCGCGCTTTGACGCCGACGATGACGCCGGTGGCATCGAGCCGGTGGCGCCGGTCCGCCGCCGGACCCGGGCCGGTGTCGGTCTGTTCGCCGGCTTGGTGGCGGCGACCATCGTCATAGGCGCCGCGGCCTGGTACCTGGTGGGCCCACCGGTGGGCGGCGGCACCGACAAGGTCCCGGTGGTCTATGCCGACGAAAGGCCCATCAAGGTGCGGCCGGAAGACCCCGGCGGAATGGACATTCCGGACCGCGACAAGCTGGTGTACGAGCGCATCGAGGACGGCGCCGGTACCGGCAGCGGCCGCGTCGAACGCCTCCTGCCGCCGCCCGAGACCCCCCTGCCGCCGCCGCAACAGCCGGCGCAAACGTCCCCGGCCCCGGCCGAGCGACCATCGCCGGCGCCCGCCGCCACGCCCGAGGTACCGACCACCGAGGACGTGCTCGCGGCCAAGCCGCCGACACCGGCACCGGCACCCCCCGGCCCGGCCCCGCCGGCACCCGATCCGCGGCCACCGCGCACCGCCGACCCGGCGCCGCCGGCCCCCGCGCCGGAGCCGGACCCTGCGCCCGAGCCCATGGCGAAGACCCCGGCGCCGGCCCCACCGATGGAGGCGAAACCGATCTTCCAGATCCAGCTCGCCGCGCTGCGCGCCCGCGAACGGGCCGACGTGGAATGGCAGCGCCTGACCAAGAAGCACGGGGACCTGCTGGGGGCCCTGCAACCATCCGTGATCCGGGCCGACCTGGGCGGAGCGAGGGGCGTGTTCTACCGCCTCCGGGCCGGCCCGCTGTCCGACGAGGCGGCAGCCCGGGACCTGTGCGGCAAGCTCAAGGCGCGGCGGGTCGGCTGCCTGGTCGTGCGGCCGGGGAGCTGACGTGCGGGCCGCCGTCTTCGGCTGCTCGGGACCGGTGTTGACGGCGGCCGAGCGCCGTTTCTTCCGCGATGCCGACCCCTTGGGCTTCATCCTGTTCGCCCGCAACTGCGAGGCCCCGGACCAGGTCCGCGCCCTCGTCGGCGCCCTGCGGGACTGCGTGGGGCGGGCCGACGCGCCGGTGCTCATCGACCAGGAAGGGGGGCGGGTGGCACGCCTGCGGCCGCCCAACTGGCGGGCCGCCCCGGCGCCGGCCCGGTTCGTCGACCTGGCCCGGCGCCATCCCGAGGCGGCGGCCGAGGCGGCGCGTCTCAACGCCCGCCTGATCGCCGCCGAGCTCCACGCCCTCGGCATCACCGTCGATTGCCTGCCGGTGCTCGACGTGCCGCAGCCAGGCGCCGACCCGGTGATCGGTGACCGCGCCGCCGGCGACACGCCCGACCGCGCGGCGGCCCTGGGGCGGGCGGCGTGCGAGGGATTGCTGGACGGCGGCGTCCTGCCGGTGATCAAGCACCTGCCGGGGCACGGGCGCGCCGCCGTGGACAGCCACGTGGCCCTGCCGGTCGTGGACGCCCCGCGGGCCGATCTGGAGGCCGTGGACTGCGCCCCCTTCCGGGCCCTCGCCCATATGCCGTGGGGCATGACCGCCCACGTGGTCTACCGGGCGGTGGACCCCGAGGCGCCGGCCACCACCTCGGCCGCCGTCATCGGCGATCTGATCCGCGGCGTCATCGGCTTCGACGGCCTGCTGGTCACCGACGATGTGTGCATGGGGGCCCTGGGCGGCGGCTTCCGAGAACGTGCCGAAGCGGCCCTTGCCGCAGGCTGCGATGTCGTGCTCCACTGCAGCGGCGACGCCGCCGAGATGGCGGCGGTGGCCGAGGGGACGGGGGCCCTGACCGACGCCGCGCGACGGCGGCTGGCACGCGGCGAAGACCTGCGCCGGCCACCGCACCCCTTTGATCCCATCGCCGCGGAGGCGCGGCTAACGGCACTGCTGGAAGGACCCGACGGGTGAACGTCGAGGAGATCCTGTACACGGTCAGCATCTGGACCATCCCCGTGCTGCTGGCGGTGACCCTGCACGAGGCGGCGCACGGCTGGGCCGCCTGGAAGCTCGGCGACGACACCGCCTACCGCCTGGGCCGGGTCACCTTCAACCCCTTCCGCCACATCGACGCGTTCGGCACCGTGCTGATGCCGGCGTTGCTGCTGCTGTTCTCCGGCGGCCGCATGATGTTCGGCTACGCCAAGCCGGTGCCGGTCAACTTCGGGCGGCTGCGCCAGCCGCGGCGCGACATGGTGCTGGTGGCGGCGGCCGGCCCGGGGACCAACTTCCTGCTGGCCATCGTCGCCGCGGCGCTGATCCACACCCTTCCCCTGATGTCCGGCGACTTCCGCGAGTGGGTCCGCTTCAACCTGGAGAACACCATCTGGATCAACCTGCTGCTGTGCGTGTTCAACATGATCCCGATGCCGCCGCTGGACGGCGGCCGGGTCGCCGTCGGGCTCCTGCCGGCACCGCTGGCGATCCGCCTGGCCCGGCTCGAGCAGGCGGGCATGATCATCATCCTCGGGGCGCTGTTTATCCTGCCGTGGATCGGTGGCAAACTGGGCCTGGACCTGAACGTGTTCTGGTGGCTGGTGGGTCAGCCGGCGCTGTTCCTGGCCGATGTGGTGCTCACCGTCACCGGCCTGAACTGAGGGGGCCATGGACAACGGCGATTCATTCGAGGACGCGCGAGAGTCCCACGGCCCGGCTCCGGCTCTGGTGGTCGACGTGGAGGGCTACGAGGGGCCGCTGGACGTGCTGCTGTCCCTGGCCCGCGACCAGAAGGTGGACCTCACCCAGATCTCCATCCTGCAGCTCGCCGACCAGTACCTGGCCTTCGTCGCCGACGCCCGCCGCGCCAACCTGGAGCTGGCCGCCGACTACCTGGTGATGGCGGCGTGGCTGGCCTACCTGAAGTCCCGGCTGTTGCTGCCCGACCTGGGCCGCGAGGACGAGCCCAGCGGCGAGGAGATGGCGGCCGCCCTGGCCTTCCAGTTGCGGCGCTTGGAAGCCATGCGCGACGCCGGGACCAAGGTCCTGGCGCGGCCCCGCCTCGGCCGCGAGGTGTTCGCGCGGGGGGCGCCGGAAACCCCCACGGTGACCGAGACCACGGTGTACGAGGCGACGCTCTACGACCTGCTCCGCGCCTACGGCCGCATCAAGCGGCGCGGCGCCGACAGCACCCTGCACATCGAGGCCTGGTCGCTGTACACGGTGGAGGACGCCATGCGCCGCCTGCGCCGATTGTTGGGTGCCGGCGTGCCCGGCTGGCAAAGCCTGTGGCGGTTCCTGCCCGAGGGCCTGCGCGGCGGCGTCGAGGCCCGCTCGGCCCTGGCCTCCACCTTCGCCGCCAGCCTGGAGATGGCGCGCGAGGGACACCTGCGCCTACGCCAGGACGGCGCCTTCGGCCCCATCTACCTGAGCGCCGCCGGGCGGGAGGAGGGCGGACGCGGATGAGCGCCGGTCCCAACGGACAGGCGCGACTGCTGGAAGCGATTCTGTTCGCCTCGGCCGAGCCGCTGAGCGAGAAGGCGCTGGCCGAGCGCCTGCCCGACGGGGCCGACGTGCGCGGCCTGCTGGACCAGCTCAAGGCCCACTATGCGGAGCGCGGGGTCAATCTGGTGCGGGCCGGGTCCAACTGGGCCTTCCGCACGGCGCCCGACCTGGGCGCCCTTCTCAGCCGCCAGGTCGAAAGCAGCCGCCGGCTGTCGCGGGCGGCGGTGGAGACCCTGGCCATCATCGCCTACCACCAGCCGGTGACCCGGGCCGAGATCGAGGAGATCCGCGGCGTCGGCATGAGCAAGGGCACCCTCGACGTGCTGTTCGAGGCGGGGTGGATCCGACCCAAGGGACGGCGCCGGACGCCGGGCCGCCCGGTCACCTGGGGCACCACCGATTCGTTCCTCGACCACTTCGGCCTGGAGAGCCTGAGCGACCTGCCCGGGATCGACGAGCTCAAGGCGGCGGGGCTCCTGGACACCCGGCCGGCCATCGAGGCGTTCGGCAGCGGCGGCGGCGACGACGCCGACGCGCCGGCCGTGGAGCCCCTGGACCCCGACGGCGGCTGACCTTGCGCTCCGGGCGCGCCATTGCGGCGGTCCCGGCTTTCTGCCATTATCCGCCGACCGCCTCCGGGTATGTGAACAAACGCGGGTCAAACAACGGTATGGGCACATTCAGCATCTGGCATTGGCTGGTGGTCTTGGTCGTCGTCCTCGTCCTGTTCGGGGGTGGCGGCAAGATCTCTCGGATCATGGGTGATTTCGGCAAGGGCTTGAAATCCTTCAAGAAGGGCTTGAAGGAGGAAGAGGAGGCCGGAACCCCGCCGACGGAGGACGCCGCCAAGGCCCTGAAGTCGGAATCGACCACCGTTGCCGAACCCGGTCCGGCCAAGGAAAAGGCCGAGAGCGGCTAGGACGGACGCGGGCGCGGTCGCCCGGCGCGGTGACCGCCGTCGGCCGCCGGGGTTTCCATGTTCGACATCGGTTGGCAGGAGCTTTTCATCATCGGGGTCCTGGCGATCATCGTCGTCGGACCGAAGGAGTTGCCTCAGGCCCTGCGCACGGTGATGCGCGTGGTCCGCAAGGCCCGCTCCATGGCCCGCGAGTTCCAGAGCGGCATCGACGACATGGTGCGCGAGGCCGAGCTGGACGACATCAAGAAAGAGATGCAGACGGTGAAGACCGGCGAGCTGCCGGACCAGATCCAACGCGCCATCGACCCCGACGGCGAAATCACCCGCGAGGTCCTGGAGCTCGAATCGCCGGACTCGCTGATCGACGAGCCCGGCGCCCGGGACACCGACGCGGCCCGGGCCGAGGACATGCTGGACGAGGCCGACTTCGCCCCGCCCAAGGATGACGACAAGCGCGCCGCGGCCCCGACGGCGGAGGAACGCCCCGGCGCCGCGGCCAAGGCGAGCGGCTGACGGGACGTGGCGGAACAGGTCGCCGACCAGGGCAAGATGCCGCTGCTCGACCATCTGGTCGAGCTGCGCCAGCGCCTGCTGTATTCCCTGGTCGCCCTGATCGTCCTGTTCTTCGCCTGCTATTACGTGGCCGAGGACATCTACGGTTTCCTGGTCCGCCCGCTGGGCGACATCCTGGCCGAGACGGGGGGCAACCGGCGGCTCATCTTCACCGCCCTGCACGAGGCCTTCTTCACCTACATCAAGGTGGCCTTCTTCGCCGCCCTGTTCATCGCCTTCCCGTTCATCGCCATCCAGGTGTGGCTGTTCGTGGCCCCCGGCCTGTACAGGCACGAGAAGATGGCGCTGCTGCCGTTCCTCATCGCCACGCCCATCCTGTTCTTCCTCGGCGGGGCCATGGTCTACTACTTCATCTTCCCGCTGGCCTGGAAGTTCTTCCTCAGCTTCGAGTCAGTGGGGGCGGCCGGCGCCCTGCCCATCCAACTGGAAGCCAAGGTCGACCAGTACCTGTCCCTGGTCATGCGCCTGATCTTCGCCTTCGGCCTGTGCTTCGAGCTGCCGGTGGTGATGACTCTTCTGGGCCGGGTCGGCATCGTCACCGCCGACGGCATGCGGCGCAAACGCAAGTACGCCATCGTGCTGGCCTTCGTCGCCGCCGCCATCCTGACCCCGCCCGACGTGATCAGCCAGATCGGCCTGGCCACGCCCACCATCCTGCTCTACGAGATCTCCATTCTCGCCGTGGGTCTGGTCGAGAAGAAGCGCAAGGAGGCCGAGGCGCGGGACGACGACGAAGAGCCGGAGTCCGAACCCGATCCCGAGCCGAGCGCCGACCCCGGCCCCAAGCCGGCCGGCGACACGCCGGCGGCCTGAGCAGAGGCCGCCGATGAGCGACATGGCGGAGCCACCCGCGACCCTGGTCCTCGGCGTCGGCAACCTCCTGCTCTCCGACGAAGGGGTCGGGGTGCGCGTCGTCGAGCACCTGGAGCGGACCATGGCGCCGCGGCCGGGCGTGGCGTTGGTGGACGGCGGCACCCGCGGCTTCGCCCTGCTGCCCATGCTGGAGGACGCTGAGCAGGTCGTGGTCATCGACGCTGCCAACATGGACGCGCCGGCGGGCACCGTGCGGGTGCTCGAAGGCCCCGACATGGACGCCTTCGTCCGGCAGCCGGGCCGCACCTCCCACGACGTGGGCCTGGGCGACCTGACCGATGCCCTGGCCATCCGCGATCTCCTGCCAAAGCGGCGGGCGCTGGTCGCCATCCAGGCCGTCGACCTGGACCTGGGCGAGACCTTGAGCGGCCCGGTGGCGGCGGCCGTCGAGGAGGCCGCCCGGCAGGTCGTGCGCTTGCTCGATGATTGGGGGACGGCACCGCCGTCGACCGATCTCACGGGTGAATAACGACGCCCGCTGCCCCTATTGGGGGTTGGCTGGGGCGTCATATTAGTATACACTTATATTCCTGTAGAATTCGTGTGGGGGGTACCACCGTGTCCCACGGACGCGCGGGTGCGCCGGAGCTGAAAGACAGCCTCGGCGCCACACCGGACGCGCTGGCCGACGTCCTGCGCCGGCGCGGAGTCAGCCGCCGCGCCTTTCTCAATTATTGCTCGCTGCTCGGCGCCCTGATGGCGCTGCCGCCGGCCCTGGTGCCGCGGCTGGCCCACGCCCTGGAAGGCGCCCGCCGGCCGTCGGTGATCTGGCTTTCCTTCCAGGAGTGCACGGGCTGCACAGAGTCCCTCACCCGCTCCCACGCACCGTCGGTGGAGGACCTGATCTTCCAGTCTATCTCGCTGGACTACCACCACACCCTGCAGGCGGCCTCGGGCGCCGCCGCCGAGGCGGCCCGCGAGCATGCCATGAAGGAGAACGCGGGCAAGTACCTGGTGGTGGTGGATGGTTCGATTCCGTTGGCCAATCCCGGCTACTCCACCATCGCCGGCATCAGCAACAAGGACATGCTGCTGGACACCGCGCGCGGGGCGGCAGCCATCCTGGCGGTGGGCACCTGCGCCTCCTACGGCGGCCTGCCCAAGGCCGACCCCAACCCCACCGGCGCGGTGGCGGTGGCCGACCTGATCACCGGCAAGCCGGTGATCAACATCCCCGGCTGCCCGCCCATCCCCGTGGTCATCACCGGCGTCGTCGCCCATTTTCTCGCCTTCGGCCTGCCCGGGCTGGACGACTTGGGGCGGCCCCTGGCCTTCTTCGGTGAGCGCATTCACGACCGCTGCTATCGCCGGCCCTTCTACGACCGGGGCCTGTTCGCCCACGGCTTCGACGACGACGGCGCCCGCAAGGGCTGGTGCCTGTACAAGGTGGGCTGCAAGGGGCCGGTGGCCTTCAACGCCTGTGCCACCGTCAAGTGGAATGCCGGGGTCAGCTTCCCCATCGAGGCCGGGCACCCGTGCCTCGGCTGCTCCCAGCCCGACTTCTGGGACGGCGGCGACTTCTACCAGACGCTGGCCATCCCCACCGAGAACGTGGCCGGGCTCGCCATGGGCGCCATGGCCGTCGGTGCCGGCGCCGGCGCCGCCGTCAGCGCGCTGAACACGGCCAAGCGCAAGACGGCGAAGAAGGCTCACGAGACGGTGACCATCGAGAACCTGGAGAAGCCCAAGGAGAAGGCCGAGACATGACCAGCGACCCGGCCATGGACCTGCTCATGTGGGCGCGGGGCCCCGGCTTCCAGATCGCCACCGTGGTGCTGCTGTTCGGCATCGTGTTGCGCATCGTCGAGATCCTGGCCCTCGGGCGGGCCCGCGACCTGGCGCCGCCCAAGGCCAGCCCGGCCCAATCCGGGCTGCGCACCGTGTTCAGCCGTTTCCTGCCGCGCCACGGCATGGCCATGCGCTCGCCGGTCATCCACATCGGCGGCTACCTGTTCCACGCCGGCTTCTTCATCGTGCTGCTGTTCTTCGGCCCCCACATCCAGTTGTTCGAGGAAGGCTTCGGCATCGGCTGGCCGGGCCTGCCGTCGCCGCTCATCGAGGCGGTGACCGTGATCTCCATGGTGGCGTTGGTGGCGGTGCTCATCGCCCGGGTGCGCGACCCGGTGCGCAAGCTGCTGTCCACCTTCGAGGACTACGCGGTGTGGGTGGTGACGTTCCTGCCCTTCCTCACCGGCTTCATGGCGGTCAACAAGCTGGGGCTGCCGTATACGTGGATGATGGCCCTGCACGTGCTGTCGGTGGAGCTGCTGATGGTGGTGCTGCCGTTCACCAAGCTCACCCATGCCGTCACCTTCCTGTTCGCGCGCTACTACAACGGTTGGGTCAACGGCCGGAAGGGAGCGGCCACATGACGGCGGCGACCCTGGAGCGGGGCCTCACCGCCCTGAAGGAGCACATCGACGCCCCGGTGGCGGCGTTCTTCTCGTCGTGCGTCCACTGCGGGCTGTGCGCCGAGGCCTGCCTGTTCTACACCGAGACGGGGGACCCCAAGTACGCCCCCATCCGCAAGCTGGAGCCTCTGCGCCGGCAGTGGCGGCGGGAGTACACCCTGGTCGGCCGCCTGGGCGCGCTGCTCGGCCTGATCAAGCCGCTCACCGACGACGAACTCGCCGAGTGGGCGCACCTGATCTACGATTCCTGCACCATGTGCGGGCGGTGCACCCTGGTGTGCCCGGTCGGCAACGACCTCACCTACATGATCCGCAAGCTGCGCGAGGGCATGGCGGCCTCGGGCCACGCCCGCAAGGGCCTGGTCGAGGCGGCCAAGAAGACCATCAAGCTGGGCAGCCCCATGGGCGTGCAGCTTCCCGCCCTCAACGCCCAGATCCGCCGGGTCGAGGCGGAGGTCGGCCTGCCCATTCCCGTGGACGTGGCGGGCGTCGACTACATGGTGATCCTGTCGTCCATGGAGGTCATCCAGTTCCCCGAGATCATCGGCGCCCTGGCCCGCATTTTCGACCGGGCGGGGGTGACCTGGACCATCCCGTCGAGCGGCTTCGAGGCCACCAACGTGGGCATCCAGATCGGCTCCCGCGACATCGCCGAGGAGATCGTCCGCCGGGTCGTCGAAGCGGCGGAGAAGCTGCGGGTCAAGTACGTGATCTCGCCGGAATGCGGCCACGCATACGTGGCCCTGCGCTGGGAGGGGCCCAACCTGCTCGGCCGGCCCTACCGGTTCGAGGTCATCCACCTCATGGAGCTGCTGGCCAAGCTGCGCGCCGAGGGGCGCCTGCCGCTGGCCGGCAAGCACGATCAGCGGGTCACCTTCCACGACCCCTGCCAGATCATCCGCCGCGGCGGCATCGATCAGGAGCCCCGCGACCTGCTGAACGAGATCACCGAGGACTTCGCGGAAATGCCCGACGCCGGCATCTGGAACTGGTGCTGCGGCGGCGGCGGCGGAGTCAGCGCCGTGGACGAGGCCGAGCACCTGCGGACCAAGGTGTTCTCCCGCAAGATGTGCCAGTTGGACGAGGTGCATCCGGAACAGCTTGTCACCGCCTGCGCCAACTGCCGCAACATCATCGAGGAGGGGCTGGAGGCCTACAACAAGGACATCGAGGTCATCGGGCTGACCGAGCTGGTGGCCGAGTACCTGGCGCCGGACGAGACGGCGCCGGCCGAAGGAGGTGACGGGTCATGAGCACGCGCCTGGTGGTCGATCCCATCACCCGCATCGAGGGCCACCTGCGCATCGAGGCGCAGTTGGACGGCAGCACCATCCGCGACGCCTATTCCTCGGGCACCATGGTGCGCGGCCTGGAGATCATCCTCAGGGGCCGCGACCCACGCGACGCCTGGGCCTTTGCCCAGAGGATCTGCGGGGTGTGCACCCTGGTTCACGGCATCGCCTCGGTGCGCGCCGTGGAGGACGCCCTGGATTACAAGGTGCCGCCCAACGCCCAGATCATCCGCAACCTGATGATCGCCGCCCAGTACGTTCACGACCACGTCATGCACTTCTATCACCTGCACGCGCTGGACTGGGTGGACGTGGTCAGCGCGCTGAAGGCCGATGCGGCGGCGACGGCGAGCCTCGCCCAGTCCCTGAGCAGCCACCCGCGGTCGTCGCCCGGCTACTTCCGCGACGTGCAGGCCAAGCTCAAGACCTTCGTCGAGCAGGGGCAGCTCGGCATCTTCGCCGGCGGCTACTGGGGCCATTCGGCCTACCGCCTGCCGCCGGAGGCCAACCTGATGGCGGTGGCCCACTACCTGGAGGCGCTGGAGTGGCAGCGCGACGTGGTGTCGCTGCACGCCGTGTTCGGCGGCAAGAACCCGCACCCCAACTTCCTGGTCGGCGGCGTGCCCAGCCCCATCGACCTGAACTCGGATTCGGCCATCAACGCCGAGCGCCTGGCCAAGGTGGGCGAGGTCCTCGACCAGATGCAGGCCTTCGTCGATCAGGTGTATGTGCCCGACACCCTGGCCATCGCCGGCTTCTACAAGGACTGGGCGACCCGCGGCGAGGGTGTCGGCAACTTCCTCACCTATGGCGACTTTCCGGCCAAGGGCATGGACGACCCGGACACCTACCTGATACCGCCGGGCGCCATCCTGGGGCGCGATCTGGCGCACATCCATCCGGTGGACATGCACGCCGAGAGCCAGATCCAGGAGTTTGTAGCCCATTCCTGGTACCGCTACGGCGACGGCAAAGAGGCCGGGCTGCACCCGTACAGCGGCGAGACCGAACTGGCCTACGACGGCCCCACGCCGCCCTACGAGCAGCTCGACGTGGACAAGAGCTATTCGTGGCTCAAATCGCCGCGCTGGCAGGGCCACGCCATGGAAGTGGGGCCTTTGGCGCGGGTGCTGATGCTGTATGCCCGCGGCCACGAACAGACCCGCGAGCTGGTCGGGTTCGCGTTGAGGACCCTCGACCTGCCGGTGGAGGGCCTGTTCTCCACCCTCGGGCGGACGGCGGCCCGCACCCTGGAGACCAAGGTCATCCTCGACGCCATGCGCGGCTGGTACGAGGCGCTGGTGGCCAACATCCGGGCCGGCGACCTGCAGACCCACAATGCCGAGCTGTGGGACCCGGACACCTGGCCGGCCAAGGCCCAGGGCGCCGGCTTCATGGAGGCGCCGCGGGGAGCGCTGGGCCATTGGGTGGTCATCGAGAACGGCCGCATCGCCAACTACCAGGCAGTAGTGCCGAGCACCTGGAACGCCGGCCCCCGCGACGCCAAGGGCCAGCCCGGCCCCTACGAGGCGGCCCTCGCCGGCCACGCCCTGGCCGACCCCGACCAGCCCATCGAGGTGCTGCGCACCATCCACAGCTTCGACCCGTGCATCGCCTGCGCCGTCCACCTGGTCGGCCCCGACGGCGCCGAGCGCCTGCGGGTGAAGGTGCGCTGAAGGGAGGTCAGCGCGCGCGGCGCGCCGACCAGGTTCCCGAGCAATCCCGAGTGCGCCAGGTGCCGACACCGGCATCGCCGGTAAGGTGGCCATCGACGGTCACGTCGACCGCCGTGCCTCCGGCCTGGACATCCTGAAAACGGCCGTCCGCGTTGACCCGGCCGGATACCGTGAACGACCCCTCCGTCGAATGGGTGACCTGGCCGCTGACGGTCCCTTCGACGACCACGAATTCGCCCCGGACCAGGCCCGCGCACTCCGCGTCCCGGGTCATGGAGGTGACCGGCCAGCGCCCGTCGTAGGCCTCCCCGGCCGTGTCACCGGCCATGGTACAAGCGGCGAGCCACGGCAGGATGATCCAGGCAACGGCCCGACGGTATCTGTTCGCGTTCATGATCCGTCCTTTCCCCCTGTGCCGGACGTCCCCTCGCTTTAGTAGTCCGCCGCCCTGGCACCTGCAAACGGTTTTACGGCTCGGCGCCGGTGTCCCTACTCCGCCGCCTCCGCCGTCTTGCCCGGTTTGCGCGGTTTCGCCGGCTCGATCCCCTCGATGGCCGAATCCGGCATGTCCGGTTCCATCAACGCGCGGGCGCGGCGGCGCTCCAGCCAGTCGTGGACGTTGGCGCGCAGCATCAGCGCCGACGGCGTCACCACCAGGGTGAGGACGGTGGCGAAGCCGAGGCCGAAGACGATGGCCGTGGAGAGCTGGGTCCACCACTGGGTGGCCGGCGCCCCCACCGTCACTTCGCGGGACAGGAAGTCGATGTTGACCCTGAGCACCATGGGCATGAGGCCGAGCATTGTGGTCACCGTGGTCAGCATTACCGGGCGCAGGCGCTGGGCGCCGGTGCGCAGGATGGTCTCGAGCGCCTCCCCGCCGGCGCGGCGCAGGCGGTCGTGGGTGTCGATGAGCACGATGTTGTTGTTGACCACGATGCCGGCCAGGGCGATGACGCCGATGCCGCTCATCACGATGCCGAAGGGCTGGTCGGTGATCAGCAGGCCGATGAACACCCCGATGGTCGACATGACCACGGCGCTGAGGATGAGGAAGCCCGAATAGAAGCTGTTGAACTGGGTGACCAGGATGATGGCCATGATGAACAGGGCGACGCCGAAGGCCTTGAGCAGGAACGCCTCGGCCGCCTTCTGCTCCTCGTCCTCGCCCTTGAAAGCGACGTCGATGCGGGAATCCAGACCGGCACCGGCGAGCCATGCCTGGATCTCCGTGACCTTGTCGTCGACCAGCACGCCGTCGGCGACGTCGGACCTGACCGTCATCACCCGCTTGCCGTCGACGCGGCGGATGGTGCCGATGCGCGGTTCGGCGGTGCGGGTCACGAAGTTGGCGATGGGGACCGGCCCCGCCTCGGTGGCGATGCGGATGTGATCCAGTTCCTCGATGGTGCGCTCGCCGCGCGGGTAGCGGGCCCGGATGTCCACCTCCTCGGTGCTGTCGTCGGGCCGGTATTCGCCCAGGTCGATGCCCGTGGTCACCATCTGGATGGCGGTACCGACCAGGCCCACGTCGACGCCGAACTTGGCCGCCTGTTTGCGGTCGACCGTGATCTCCCAGTCGATGCCGGGCAGGGGCCGGCTGTCCTCGATGTGGGTGAGGCCGGGAATGTCGGCCAAGCCGGCACGCACCACCTTCACCGCCGGCTCCAGCAACTCGGGATTGCGCGAGGACAATTCCAATTGGATGGGCTTTCCCACCGGCGGTCCCGCCTCCTCCTTGCGCTCGTCGACGAAGATGCCGGCCAGGTCGGCGGTGCGCTCCCGGACCTCGGCCAGGATCTCGCGGGCCGGCCGCCGGTGGCGCCAGTCGGCGAATTCGAGGGCGATGATGCCGATGATGTCCTCCGCCTCCTCGGCGCTCTCCTCCTGGCCGGTGCGGGAGTAGACCGTGTCGAACTCGTGGCGCTCGCGGTTCATGGCCAGGATGCGGTCTTCGACCTGACGCAGCAGGGCGTCCTGCTCGTAGACGGACAGGTTGCCGCGGGCCCGCACCTGCAGCTTGGCGAACACCGGCTCCACGTCGGGGAAGAACTCGACGCCACGCCCCAACGCGCCATAGGTGAACTGCACGCCGACAAGAAGCAGGACGGCCGCCAGCAGCACCTTGCCGGGATGCCGCAGCGCCGCCGCCAGCATGCGCACGTAGGCCCCGGTGGCGCCGGGAAGGGCGCGGGGATCGCCGGTCTCGCTGCCGGCCAGGGCATGCATGGCGGCCGGGTCGGCGGCACCGGGCCGGCCGACGAAGGAGCCCAGGGTGGGCACGAACACCAGCGCCATCATCAGCGAGGCGGCCAGCGTGGCCAGCAGGGTGATGGGCAGGAACTTCATGAACTCGCCGACCACGCCGGGCCAGAACACCAGCGGCAGGAAGGCCGCCAGGGTGGTCGCCGTCGAGGCGATGATCGGCCACGCCATGCGCTTGGCGGCGTCGCCGTAGGCGCGCCGCCGGGCCTGCTTCAACGGCACGCCGTCGCCGGTGTACTCGACCATCTTGCGGTCGGCGAACTCGGTGACCACGATGGCGCCGTCCACCAGCATGCCCACCGCCAGGATGAGGCTGAACAGGACCACGATGTTGATGGTCATGCCGAGGGCGGACAGCACCAGGATGGCGGTGAGGAAGGAGCCGGGGATGGCGATGCCGATCAGCCCCGCCGCGCGCCCCCCGAGGGCCGCCACGACGACGATCATGACCAGCAGCACGGCGGCGATGACGCTGTTCTGCAGGTCGGTCAGCATCATGCGGATGTCGTCCGACTTGTCCTGGGAATAGGCGACGCGCACGGACTCGCGCAGGGTCGCCGGCCACGCCGCCCGTTCGGCCTCGACCACCGCGCGCACCCGCTCGTTGGTCTCGATGATGTTCTCGCCCGAACGCTTGGACACCTCCAGGGCCAGGGCCGGATGGCCGTTGACGCGGGCGAAGTTCTCCGGGTCCTTGAAGGTGCGCCGCACCTCGGCGACGTCGCCCAGGCGGACCACCGCATCGCCGTCCACCTTGACCGGCAGGTCGCGGATGTCGAACACCGTCTCCAGCAGGCCCGGCACCTTGACCGAGAACCGGCCGCGGCCGGTGTCCTGGGCCCCCGCCGCCACCAGCAGGTTGCTGCTCCGGACGATGGCGATGGCGTCGTTGGGCGACAGGCCGTAGCTCTCCACCCGCACCGGGTCGATGACGATCTCCACCGCCTCTTCCCGCTCGCCGGCGATCTCCGCCTTGAGCACCGTGGGGATGGCTTCGATGGCGTCCTGCAGATCTCGCGTCAGGCGCAGCAGGGTCCGCTCCGGCACCTGACCGGAGAGGGTCACCACGATCACCGGGAACAGGCTGAAGTTGACCTCGTGGACGGTGGGCTCCTCGGTTTCGTCGGGAAGTTCGGGCTTGGCCAGGTCCACCTTCTCGCGCACGTCGTCCATGGCGGTGTCGGCGTCGAACCCGGCCTCGAACTCCATGACGATGTTGGCGCCGCCCTCGAAGGCGGTCGACCGCATCTCCTTGACCCCCTCGATGCCGCGCAGCTCCTCCTCCATGGGGCGGATGAGCAGGCGTTCGGAGTCCTCCGCCGAGATGCCCTCGTGATCGATGTTCACGTAGAGGATCGGGATGTTGATGTCGGGATCGGCCTCCTTGGGCACGGTAACGTAGGCGTACGACCCGGCCACCAGAATCAGGACCAGGGTCGCCAGCACCGTGCGGGCGCGGCCGAAGGCAATGTCGATCATGGCGGTCACGACGCGACCTCGTCATCGGGCACCGTGCGCACCCGCTGCCCGGCGCGCACGAACTCCTGGCCCACGGTGATCAGGGTCACGGTGTCGGGAAGCCCGGCCAGCCACACCCCTTCGGTGGTGTCGGCCACCACGTCGGCGGGGAAGAACACCACGGTGCCGTCCTCGACCGCCTTGACCCCGATGACACCCTCTTCGGACAGGGTGAGGATGGCCGGCGACACGCGGTGGGCGAAGGTCTGTCCGGTGGCCAGGCGCAGCTCCGCCGTCAGGCCCTCGGCCAGGGTCCAGCCGGGATTGTCCACCTCCACCTCGACCCGGAAGGTGCGGGTCACCGACGTGCCGACGCGGGACACGTAGCGGACCCGCCCGTCGAGCGCCGGACCGCCGGCCAGGCGCACGGTCGCGGGGGCGCCGACCGGGATGCCGGCCACGTCCCGCTCCGAGACCTCGCCGACCACCAGGATGGGCTCCAGGTCGGCGACCACGGCCACCGGGTCGCCGATGTCGATGAAGTCGCCGATTTCGGCCGGCAGGTCGTCGACCACGCCGGCGAAGGGCGCGCGGATGACGGTGCGTTCGATGTCCAGGCGGATGGCGGCGAGCCGGGCCTTGGCCGCCTCCAGCTCGGCCTTCTCCTCGACCAGCTTGACCTCGGAGCGGAACTTCTTCTCGGCCAGCTTGGCGGCCGCCTTGTACGCGATGCGGTACTGCTCGACCCGCGCCTCGGCTTCGCGCAGTTGGGCCTTGCGGTCGTCCACGGCCAGGCGGACCAGGGCATCGCCGGCCTCGACCCGGTCGCCCTTGGCCACCGCCCGCTCGACCACCCGGCCCTTGGTTTCGGCGCGCAGGCTCACCGTGCGCTCGGCCTCGCTGCGGCCGAACAGGACCAGCTCGCTGGTTCGCGCCTGGGCGGCGACCGTGCGCACGCGCACCTGGGGCAGCGGCTCGGCCTCGGCGACAGGGGCCGGCGCCGCGTCCTCCCCGGCGTCGTCGTCGCCGACCAGCCCGGACAAGATCCAGGCGGTTGCGGCGACGGCCAGTCCGGCGGCGATGAAGTAGGATCGTTTCATCGGTCGGTGCCCGTCTTGAGCGGTGCCGTGTTTTCGGTGGCGTCGTTGCCCATCAGCAGGTGGCGGTGGGTGTCCATGTACTGGACGATGGCCCGGTAGATGCTCAGGCCGAAGCCGTGCACGAAGTGCCGACCGGGCGGCGCCTCGGTCAGATCCTTGGCCAACATGTCCTCGATCAGCCGGCGGTAGCCCTCCAGGTAGTCGTCGTAGACCTGGCGGCGGCGGTCGTCCCCGAGCAGATGCGCGAACATCAGCATGACCAGGGAATCGGAGCGGATCTTGTCGGGCGCCGGGGTTTTGGCCAGGGCCTCGCGGAAGGCCTCGCGGCCGGCCTCGGTGAGGCTGTACACCTTCTTGTCCGGGCGCCCCTGCTGGGTGTGCTGGGTGCAGGTGACCAGGCCCTCGTCGCTGAGCCGGTTCAGCGCCGGGTAGATGGAGCCGAAGCCCGCACGGTGGAAATAGGCGAAGGGCCCGGTCTCGAACACCTTCTTGATCTCGTAGCCGCTGGCGTCGCCCATGGTCAGCACGCCCAGGCACAAGGTCTTGATATCCATGGTCCCCATCCTTTCGGCGCGGGCCGGCACCGGGCCGGCACCGGCCCGCCGCCAATATATCGTGCCGATATATATTGCTCGGACATAATGCAGGATGACCTATATCGACTCAATATATGATGGCGCGGGTCAA
Source organism: Rhodospirillales bacterium (assembly GCA_028277795.1). Taxonomy (GTDB): domain Bacteria; phylum Pseudomonadota; class Alphaproteobacteria; order Rhodospirillales; family JANQFP01; genus JANQFP01. The sequence goes on along the minus strand of JANQFP010000127.1, from coordinate 204 downwards.
CCATGCGCCCGGCGCATGGCCGCTTGACCGGGGTGCGGCGGCGGCTACCCTAAGAGTCGGGCCAGACGGCCGGATGGCCGCCTTCGGCGTCGATCACCGACTTCGGGGGAGGAAAGTCCGGGCTCCACGGAAACACGGTGCCGGGTAACGCCCGGCGGGGGCGACCCCAGGGACAGTGCCACAGAAAGCAAACCGCCGGCCGGG
>JANQFP010000086.1 GCA_028277795.1 Rhodospirillales bacterium | reverse complement strand
GGTTCGTGGGCCGTCGGATATGGTGCCGCGGCTGATTTTGGCGCGTGCATGGGCTTGACCTCGGCGAGGCGGTTCGGTCCTCCCTGCGTTTGCGGGAGTTGCCGGACGCCGGCCGAGGAGCCTTAGCGGCTACTGGACGAGGCGCATGATCTGGATGGCGCTGAGCGCGAGCAGGGCGAACATGACGTGGCAGGCGACCTTGTCGGGGCCGCGGACGCGGATCGTGCGGCCGGTGAAGTTGTCCTTGAAGTTGGCGTTGACGCGCTCGACGGCGCTGCGCTCCCGATAGCGGATATGCCCGGCGGTTCGCAGGCCGATGCGCGTCTGTCGCCTGGCCTCGGCGCGGATGCGCTCCTTGCCGGCGGCGTTTCGCGGATGGGGCTCGATCAGGGGAACGTGGCCGAGCGCGCGGCTGTGTGCCTTGATCTCCGGGGCGTCGTAGGCCGAATCCATCAGATCATAGAGGTTGGTCACCCGGCTTGCGGTCATGGTCGCCAGGGGGATCGCCGCCTGGCTGTCGTGCAGGCTGGCCGAGGTGAGCAGCGCGCTGATCGGGATGTCGCCGTCGGCCACGTCCAGGTGCAGCTTGTAGCCGATCCAATGGGTGCGGTAGCCCTTGGCGTTCTGCTTGACCCCCGGGGTGCAGGCGCGCGGCAGATCGGCCAGCATCTCGGCCAGGCTCATCTCGCCTTGGCGCTCCAGCCGGCGGCGCGCCTCGGGCGCCTTGGGCCGCTCCTCGCCCTTCTTCGGCCGGCCACGCTTGCGCTTGGGCCGGGGCTCGCGCTTCGGCGTCTCGGGGCTGCGCTCGCGCGCCTCGATCGCCGTGCTGTCGCGGGCAATATGGCCAACCAGGCGCGCGCCTTGGGTCTTGACGATCACCGCTTGGTGCAGGCGGCCCGGCAGATCGCCCGCCGCGAACTCGGCAAAGGCCCGCGAGAACGTCGCCGCACTCGGCACCGCGCTCACGCGCGTCCAGCCGCACAGCCGGCGCAGGGTCTTGTCCACCAGCAGACGCTCGATCAGCATGTCGGTCTGGGCGATGTTGAACACCGCCTTGGCGACGAAGCCCCGCGCCAGCGCCGCCCGGTCCTTCCTCGGACGTCCGACCACACCAGGCCAGTCCTTCACGAAGGCCTCGACCCGCGCCAACTCGAGCACCGTCACAAGATCGCGATAGCGTCCGCCCAGCGGCCCCAGTTCTTCTTCCAGCGCCTGGAAAAGTTCGCCTTGAAGGCTCCGCCAATACCCTGATAGCGTCGCGCGCAGAGGCATGGCCCGCAGTCCTTTCCGGTCGTTGTTTCTCGCAAATCCAACATACCGGAAAAGGCCTGCGGCCGCCTCGACAACCAGCCCAAAATCAGCCCCTCAAGGCGGAAAACTCAACGCAAAATCACCGTTTTGCAACTGCCTCCACTATTTACGGCTTACTGATTAGAGCGATGTGTCGCGTTACGCGAGGTAACACGTGGTGCGCGTTCGGTACGCTGCTTACGATGGCGTAGGTTTCACCGGTTATCGAGAAGGAGTCGGAGCGTGACCCCAGAGGAGCGCGAAGAGGCATCCCAAGCGCGCTTGGACGCAGTCCTTGCCCTGTCGCCGGACCGCTTTACCAGATGGCAGTACTTTGAGGATCGCGCAGATCGTTTGGGTCAACGACTTTGGTCAATGGGCACCTGGCTTTTGGCGCTGATAGGGGCCTCCTTGGCGCTTCCGTTTATTGCCAAGTTCGTTCAACCCGATGGGCTATTCCCATACTTGAGAATTGGCAACCGCATCGCGCTTGCACTCGTGGCCGCCTTCGGCGTCCTCCTTTGCACCTACGCATACTCCGCTATACAAGATGTGCGCGAACACATCGAAAGCAATTGGCGCAAGTCCGGCCACATCCTGGACGGAACATGGCAATCAGAATGGAAAGACCGAAAGAGCCATGGTTGGAACCTATTTATGGCGGCTGATGCTGCCGCATTTCTTGGCTTTCTAGGATTGATATTTCTTGCGATCCACGGTGCCCCCGTCAACACGCCAGCCGTCAGTCCCTGAACCGACATCTGGGCCCAGATCGACCGTCGTGTCCGCTCAGACCTCGTAGTGGTGCGGTTGCAACCTGAATCTGCCACCGTTGTCCCAGGTTTCTCCCTGCCCCCAGCTTCACTGCGAAATTGGTATACTGTCCCCGGTTTCCCGAAATTGGTATACTGTCCCCGGTTTCGGCTTCTGTTGCGGCGCCTGCGATAGAATGTCCGATCTCGGCTCGGAAAGCGGTCGTTCGGCGAAGGGGCTCCGCTTTCGTTCGATATTACTTCGAGAGCGGCATCAGACCGCCACATTGGACGCCGGCGCAGCTTCCTATAGAGTTCTGGTGGACGGCCGCCTACTATGTGCGCCATGAAGGCATCACGCGGGAAATCCGGGGAGACAACCGACGGTCGCGACGCGCCCGCCTACACGGTCGCCGAGGCAGCCCACTACCTGCGGCTGCCAGCAGCGACACTGCGCTCCTGGGCGCTGGGGCGCCAATACCCGACGGCGGAGGGCGGAGCACAATTTCATCCCCTGATCCGCCCCGCATCGCGAATCCCACCCCTGCTCTCTTTTTGGAATCTGATCGAAGCCCACGTCCTGCGGTCGCTGCGGACCGAACACGGCGTGTCAGTTCCGGCCCTGCGAAGTGCCATCGATTACGCCGAAAAGGACTTGGGCATCGAACGGCTGCTGCTCCGACCTGAATTGCGCACGAACGCCGGAAGCGTCTTTCTCGAGAAATACGGCGCGCTGATCGAGTTGTCGGCGTCCGGCCAGCTCGCCATGCGGCGCGTGCTTCAGGAGCACCTTAAACGCATCAAGTGGGACCGCTCGAAATTCCCTGTGCAACTTTACCCGTTCCTGCTCACTGGGGAGGCTGAGAAGGAACGCCCGATCGTGATCGACGCCCGCCTCGCTTTTGGACGTCCCGTCCTTGCCAGCAAAAGCATTTCCACGCGCGCGATCGCCGATCGGATCGACGCCGGCGAGCCGGTGGCCGACCTCGCCGCCGATTACGGGCTCGATGCGTCTGAAATCGAACAAGCCGCAGTCTACGAGCGGGCGGCTTGAGCTTTGTCTATTTCACGGATCGCGATCTCGGGACTCGGTTCCCGGACATCTTGCAGGCCGCCGGACTGACGGTTGAACGGCACGCCGATCATTTTGTCCACAATGCGCCCGACGAAGAGTGGCTTGCGGAGGTCAGCCGGCAGGGCTGGATTGCGCTCACCCACAACCGTCGTATCCGCTATACACCAAACGAACGCCAAGCGGTGATTGACCACCGCGTTTCTCTGCTGGTCGTGGTGGGCCACGCACCGCTTCGGGACCTCGCCGGCGCTTTCGTGGCGACGCTACCCCGCATCGAACGATTTCTCGAGCGGCACGAACCGCCCTTTATCGCCAAAGTCTATCGTCCGTCCCCCGCGGAAACCGCCCGCCGCGCGACGGCACGTGGGCGAATCGAACTGTGGTATCCGCAAGAACGATAACCGACTGTTTGCCAAGCGGTTTTCGACATGGTGCCCCCGGAATTCCGGCCTATCGGAACAAGCCACCGGGGGCACCTGCCCGCGCCGAGGTCGGTATCTCCCGCGTAAGGCCATGGCTACAATTGGCTACAGCTCGCCTAACTGATTGCCGCGGCGGGACGTCTTGTTTGCGATCGGATTGCCGATTTCTCATACCGCCGCGCCAATGAAATGCCCCACCGGGCCAATTCATGCGAAGGCGGTTGCGTTCAAGCACCGCGCGGGTTTGCCGGCGTGCAAATAGGGCGCTTCGCGAGTCGGTTCGAAAGCGCGCCAATGTAAGCCAATCACGCACCAGGGACACGTTCAAGGCGCGTGTCCGCCCCCGAACGGCTTACCACGCCGCCGGTCGCCGGTCCCTCACGCCTCCCGCACGTAGTCGCCCGGTGCGGCGCCGAGGGGCGGGTAGCCGCCATCGGCGTTGCCCATTGGAGGCGGCGGCGCACCGGGGGTGGAGCGCTCGGCCAGCCAGGCCTGCCAGGCCGGCCACCACGAGCCGTCCGCAACCGGGGTCGCCGACTGCCAGGTGGCGGGGTCCACGTAGACGTCGTCGGGGCCCACCACGGCGGCCCGGTAGCTGCGCCCGCCATGGCCGGGCCGGCTGACCAGCCCCGTGTTGTGCCCGCCGTCGGTCAGGACCAGGGTGAGGTCGCCGCCCGTCAGATGACGCAGCTTGTAGACCGACGGCCAGGGCGCCACGTGGTCACGCTCGGCGCCGAGCACGAACAGGGGCGCGCGGATGTGGTGGAGGTCGACCGGCCGGCCGTCCACATCGTAGCGGCCCTCGGCCAGCTCGTTGCGCAGCAAGAGGGCGCGCAGGGACTCGGCGTGGCGGCCGTGGGGCATGCGGACGGTGTCGGCGCTCCACGCCATCAGGTCGCTGACCGGCTGGCGCCGTCCCAGCAGGTAGTCGTGGACCACCGCCGACCACAGCAGGTCATGGGCCCGGAAACGACGGAAGTCGGCAGCGGCTTGGCCGGCGTCCAGGTAGCCGTGCTCCCACATGGCCTCTTCCAGGTAGTGGACGCGGCTCTCGTCCAGGTACAGCAGGAGGTCCCGGCTGCCGGCGAAATCGGCCTGGGCGACCATGGTCGACACCGAGGCCAGGCGTTCGTCCCCGTCCCGCGCCATGACCGCGGCGGCCAGCAGCAGCAGGGTGCCGCCCAGGCACGTGCCGGCGGCGTGGACCGGGCGGTCCGGCACGATGGCGGTGACCGCGTCGATGGCGTGGCGAACGGCCTCGCGGTAGGCGTCCAGCGCCAGGTCGTCCTCGCCCGCGCCGGGGTTGCGCCACGACAGGACGAACACCGTGTGGCCGCGGTCGACCAAGTGGCGCACCAGCGAGTTGGCCGGCGACAGATCGAGGATGTAGAACCGGCTGATCCATGACGGCACCAGCAGGACCGGCTCGGCGAACACCGTGTCCGTCGCCGGCGCGTACTGGATCAGCTCCATCAGCGGGGTGCGGTGGACCACGGAGCCGGGGGTGGCGGCCACCGTCTCACCGACCCGGTAGCCCTCGGCGCCGGCCGGCGCACGACCGCTCACGGCCCGCTCCCAGTCCTCGACCAGGCGGGCGGCGCCGCGCATCAGGTTCATGGCCCCTTCCTCGCTGATCGCCTCGATCAGGGCGGGGTTGGTCAGCGGGTAGTTGGACGGCGACAGCACGTCCAGCATCTGGCGGGCGATGAACGACACCACCTCCTCGTTGTCCGGCCTCACCCCGGGCACACGGGTGGTCGCCTCGTGCCACCACTGCTGGATGAGCAGGAAGGACTGCTGGATCAGGTTGAACGGCCAGCGCTGCCACGCCGGGCCGCCGAACCGCGGATCGCCATGGGGCACCGTGACCATCGCCTGCGCCTGGGGATCGACCATGGACCGGGACACGTAGATGCCGAACCGGGTGGTCTTGCGCAGGGCGTTGAGGGCCAGCCCGGCCTGCTTGCCCGGCGCCACGGCCAGGTGGGCCAGCCAGTCCAGGTGGGCGAGCATGAGGGCCGGCGGCGACACCGCCGGCGCCAGCCGGCCGAGCATGGTGTGGACCAGGCGCTCGACGGGATAGGGTCCGCCCGAGGCTGCCGCCAGGTCGTCTTCAGCGACCGGCGCCGGTCCGGTGCCGGTCTTCTTGGTGGCGCGGCGCCGGGGACGGCGGCCGGGTCCGGGTTTGGTCGTCTTGGCCATGGGTCTCGTCCGCGTTGCGGCGAGTCATCATTCCGCAACGGATCGGCGGTGTCTACGCCCGGTGGACGCGGCGCCGGTGGGGCCGGTCAGGCGGTCGGGGTCTCGGGCACCGCCGCCGTCTGCTCGGCACGGAAGCGGTCGAGGGCGGCCGCCACGCCGGCGTCCGAAAGCGCGATGATGGCGGCGGCGAGCAGGGCCGCGTTGACGGCGCCGGCGCGGCCGATGCCGAGGGTGCCGACGGGCACCCCGCCGGGCATCTGCGCCATGGCCAGCAGGGCGTCGAGGCCGCCCATGAGCTTGCCCTCCATGGGCACGCCGAGCACCGGCAGCGGGGTCATCGCCGCCGCCGATCCGGGCAGGGCCGCCGCCATGCCGGCACCGGCGATGATCACCTGGAGGCCGCGCTCGCGGGCCTCGGCACAGTAGGCATGCAGGCGGTCCGGCGTGCGGTGGGCCGAGACGACGCGGCTTTCGCACGGCACGCCCAGACGCTCCAGGGTGTCGGCGGAATGACGCATGGTCTCCCAATCCGACTGGCTGCCCATGATGATGCCGACGCGCGGCGTTTGGTCCGACATGGGGGGTCTGCTCCCGGTCTCCGGCTGCGGAAGCCGCGCATTATAGGGAGCGGCCTCCCCGCCGCAAGGGACTCCGCGGCGGGGAATCCCTTTGTTCCGCACCGGCCGGGTGATAGCCTGACTCGGCACGGCGAGGAGGGACGCGCATGGCCGAGATGGATTTGCCGCGCCACGTCCCGCCGGTGGCCGCCGCCGACGGGGGCGGCCAGCAGCGCCAGCGGTCGCCCCACGAGGACGCCCGCCGCCAGGCCCACCGCCGACCCCGCGAGCACGCCCGCGACGTGGCCCTGGTGATGGGCATCCCCGCCGACGAGATGACGCCGCGGGTGCAGGAGGCCCTGCTGCACATCATGCACGAGTTCGACCGCCAGCGGTACGAGCTGGAGGACCTGCGCGAGCACCTGGGCTACCTGGAGGCGGTGGCCGACAGCCACGCCTTCCTGCCGGTGCTGAACCGCCGCGCCCTGCTGCGCGAGCTGGGCCGCATCATGGCCCACGGCGAGCACGCCGGGGTGGCCAACACCTTCGTGCTGTTCCACGTCGGCAACCTGGACGCCATCCGCCGCCGCCTCGACCGCACCGCCGCCGAGGCGGCGCTGGTCGCCGTCGCCGACGTCCTGCGCCGGGCCGTGCGCGGAAGCGACGTCATCGGCAGCCTGGGCGGCGGCGACCTCGGCCTGGTGCTGACGGTGACCGACGGCGACCACGCCGCCGGCAAGGCGTGGGAGCTGCACACGGCGCTCACCGGCCGCACGGCGGGCTCCGACGACAGCGGGCCGGTGGCCATCGAGGTGAGCTACGGCATCCACCCCATCGAGCCCGGCGACAGCGGCACGGCGGTCATCGACGGGGCCGAGCGCGACCGGCTCGAGCGCCTGGCCCGCGACCGGCAGGCGCAGGCCGCTTCGGCCGGCACGGGCGCCGGGCCATGATCGCTGCTCATACCGCCGCGCCTATGAAACGCCCCTTCGGGTCATGTCATGCGAAGGCGGTGGCGCTCAGGCGCCGCGCGGGCTCGCCGGCGCACCACCTCGGCGCTCCGCGAGTCCGTTCATGGGCACGCCGGAATCAGGCGATGATGTCGGGAAGAAGCTGGCTTTCCAGCCGGGCGATCTTGTCTTTCAGGGCCAATTTGCGCTTCTTAAGGCGGCTCACCTGGATCTGGTCGAAGGGCACCTTCTCGGTCAGGCGGGCGATGACGTCGTCCAGGTCACGGTGTTCAGACTTGAGCTCCTCCAGCCTGGCGCGCAGGGGATCCAGTTCGTCCATGGCGGGCCCCATCCACTCCCGCTCCGATCATATCAGGTTCGCCGGGCCGGCGTTAACACTCTCGGGCGGCGCGCGCCCGTAACCAAGGGGGGAACGATCATGACCAAGTACGGCTTCGTCGCCTCGGGCGGCGGCTATCGCAGCTTCTACACGGCCGGTGTCCTGGTGTGGCTGACCCGCAAGGGGGTGCCCCTGGTCCACCTGACGTCGACCAGCTCGGGCAACAACATCGTGCTCGACCACATGATCTGGGACTGGGCCGGCGAGGACCTGCCGCCGACCCTGGCCAAGACCATGCGCTTGAGCGTCACCGACATCTTCTCCGTGTTCTCCAACTTCCTCGGCCTGCGGACGTCCCTGCTGCCCAGCGGCTCGCACCTGTTCACCGTCGACAAGGACACCTGCCGCAAGTCGCTGCTGCTCGACGACGCGGGCCGGCGCGACGTGCTGCGGCGCAACCTGGACGCCGTGCGCTGGGACATCCTGGCCACCAACCTGACCCGCAAGGAGCACCGGTACTTCCCGGTCAACGACATCCTGGCCTCCATCGACGAGGCGTCGCTGAGCGCGTTCATGGACGTCTTCCTGGCCGGCATCACCACCATCCCCTACTTCCGGGCCCAGACCATCGACGGCGAGTACTACGTGGAGGGCGGCTACATGGACAACACGCCCATGCGCAGCCTGTTCGAGGACCCGGAGGTGGACGAGATCATCGCCATCGACTTCACCGACTACGACCACCACCGGGAGCTCCAGAAGCTCTACGATTCGCAGATGTTCACCCTGCCGCTGAACAGCATCGACATGTACCTGCTGGTGAGCGACATCCAGCTCACCCTGCCCAACATGAAGATCTTCACCCAGGCCCGGCTCATCAACCGCATGCTGGAGGCCACGGGCAAGGACTCCCTGGAGGTGGACGGCAAGACCCTCTATCGCAAGCCCCTGCACGTGCTGCAGCCCAGCAACCTGGAGAGCATGACCATCTCGCTCAAGGACTCGACGGCCCAGAAGCGCTATTTCGAGCTCGGCAAGAGCGAAGCCGAGGCCCTTCTTGCCGCCCTGTGACGGTGCCAATGGCCTTCGTTACGCCGCTGGCCGTCGCCTTGCAGGTCAGTCGGTGCAATCTGTGGTGGATCCGCGAGGCGCTGCGGATGATGCGAGCGGCGCCCGTGCGTATGACGGATCACATCTTGAACATTGGCGAGCCTGCTGACCAGGCGCTTGGCGATGAGCTGACAGGGTCACGGTTTCCATTGTTCACAGTGATCGAGGGTAGGCGTTCTTGACTTGATGCCGGGACGAACATAGAGTTTTTGTAATTATCGGAATAGACCAGCGAGCCAACCTATTCCAAAGGCATTGCTTTAGCGATGCTAGGAGTGGGTTGGCTCCAGGTTTTTCGGGAATGTTTCAGGCCCGCTATGCCATCCTCTTGGATCGCGGATTCGTCACCAAGAAGCTCCAAGAGCGAAACCGTCGGCCCACGACGGCCGACGATGTGAACGCGCTTTGTGATAGGCTGCGTCAAAGCCCGCACGTTGCCTCCTACGAACTCCTGCGAATCTACTATTACGACGCATGGCCGTCCGACGAATCGATATCGCGACCGGTATCCGGCGACGTTCACAATCTTGCATCCACTCCGCGTTTTCGTCACTCACAGAGCCTTTTTGACCAGATCGTGATGAAGCCTGGCTTTGCGTTGCGGATGGGGGAGACCAGACTGTTGGCGGACAAGTGGAAGCTGAAACCTTCCGTCGTCAGGCAGCTAAAGCAGAACCCGCGTACCCTTACCGACGCCGACTTCGTTTTGGACATCAACCAAAAGGGGGTGGATATGCGGATCGGCATGGATATGGCGCGGCTGGCTTTGCGCGAGCTCGTACGCGCCATCGTGGTTGTGACGGGCGACAGCGATTTCGTTCCCGCCTTCAAATTCGTGCGAAGGGAGGGCGTAAAGGTGATCTTGGAGACGCTTGGTCACCGAGCTGTACGACCCGATCTCAAACACCACGCCGATTTCGTTATTTCCTGACAGTCCTGACGTACTCGGAACGGCGTCATGGCTGGGACAGCAGCCCGCTGTCTGGCATTTCGCTCGCGGCTGCGATATGATGGTCGTCTGCCCTTGAGGAATCCGGTTCGTTCGGGAAAGGAGGACTCCACCATGAGCTTGGAGGAGAGGATTGCAGCCCTGAAGGCCAAGCACCAAGCCCTCGAGCAAGCCATCGAAGAAGAAAACAGCCGACCCCACCCCGACGACATCCACATACACACCCTGAAAAAGAAGAAGCTCCAGATCAAAGACGAACTGGCCAGCCTGAGCCAGTAGCCGACCGCCGCCAAAACCGACGGGACGACACGGACCGCCCGCGGCGGGGCAGCATCCGTGCGTGTTTAAACCGGGGACAGTATACTGATTTCTCCTATGAAATCAGTATACTGTCCCCGGTTTTCCTGTCCCCGGTTTTCACGCCAAGTGGAGGACCTGGCCGGTCGATGGCGGGCCCTTCTCAGTAGCGGATGCGGATGCGCACGGTGGCGCCGTCTTCGCCGACCGTGACCGCCGCGGCGTCGAAGGAGGGCGGCCCCAGCACGCCTTGCGCGCCGTTGCTAAAGGCGTAGCCCTCGGCGGGGAGGCCGATGAGGTTGCGGTCCATGGCGCCGTTGGCGTTCTCGTCGTGCATCACGACCACCGCATAGGTTCCCGGGTCGACCCGGCCCAGCGGGATGCGCACCGAGCCCTCGGCCGCCGGCCAGTCGGCGCCGTAGCGCTGCCTGCCCCCTTCGGGGAACGTGTCCGCCGACGCGAACACTCCGATGGAGACGACACCGTGGCCGTTGCGCAGGCCGTCGACCACCACCTCCAGGTTGGCCGCCGCCGCGCCGCCGCTGGCGGCCACGCCGATGGCCGCCGCCAATATCAATGCCGTCGCCTTCATGGCGGCCATTGTCGGCCGACGCGGCACGCCCGGTCAAGGGAGGCGCCCGACCCTCCGTCGGGCTGAAGGCCGCGAAAACACTTGACCCCGGGCGCCGCACGGCCATTTATACCGTCGCGTTCGGTCCTCGACCGTTCGCGTGTGGGTTTCGCTCAGGTGCCGCACGGGCCGGCTCCATGCGATGAGGCGCCCTCGTCGCAGAGCGGGACTATTGGGCGCCGCGCCAACCAGGTCAGAGGGAGTCGATGGCCAAGGAGGAAGTCCTCGAATTCACCGGTGTGGTCACCGAGCTGCTGCCCAACGCCATGTTCCGGGTGAAGCTGGAGAACGACCACGAGATCCTGGCCCACACGGCGGGCAAGATGCGCAAGCACCGCATCCGCGTGCTGGCCGGCGATCGGGTCAACGTCGAGATGACCCCCTACGATCTGACCAAGGGTCGGATTACCTTCCGCTACAAGTGATGGGCCCGGGAGCGCCGGATTGGAGCGCCCGCGCCTGATTCTGGCCTCGGCGTCGCCCCGGCGCCTGGACCTGCTGACCCAGATCGGCATCGCGCCCGACGCCGTGACGCCGGCCGAGGTGGACGAACGGCCGCACCGGCGCGAGCTGCCCGCCGCGCTGGCCCGCCGCCTCGCCGAGGCCAAGGCACGCCACGTGGCGAGCGGGGTCCCCGGCGCCCTGGTCCTCGGCGCCGACACCGTGGTCGCCTGCGGCCGCCGCATCCTCCCCAAGGCCGACGACGCGGCGGCGGCGCGGCGCCACCTCGCGCTGCTGTCGGGGCGCCGACACCGGGTCTACGGCGGCGTGGCGGTGGTCGACGGAAACGGCCGCATCCACGGCCGGCTGGTGGTCACCACCGTCGCCTTCAAGCGCCTGGAGACCGCCGAGATCGACCGCTACCTGGCGGGCGGCGAATGGCGCGGCAAGGCGGGGGCCTATGCCGTGCAGGGACAGGCCGCGGCGTTCGTCCGCGCCATCAACGGGTCCTATTCCAACGTGGTCGGCCTGCCGCTGTTCGAGACCGCGGCGCTGCTGAAAGGGCTGGGCTACCGCCCCGATGAGGGGCCATAATCGGGCGTGGCCATCGACGAGATCCTGATCGACGCCGGGCCGGGGGAGGTCCGCGCCGCACTGCTGCAGGACGGGCGCCTGTGCGATCTGGTGATCGCCCGCGGCGGCGCCGAGGGGGTGGCCGGCAACATCTATCTGGGCCGCGTCGAGCGCGTCGTGCCGTCCATCCAGGCGGCCTTCGTCGAGATCGGGCTGGACCGCCCGGCCTTCCTCGGGTTGGCCGAGGCGCGGCCGCCGGGCCCGACACCCCCGGACGGCGACGCCATCGGCGACTACGTGAGCGAAGGCGACGCCCTGGTGGTCCAGGCGGCGGCCGACCCGGTGCCCGGCAAGGGCGCCCGCGTGACCACCCGCATCACCCTGCCCGGACGCTACGTGGTCTACACCCCGGACCAGCCCGGGGTCGTCGTCTCCCGGCGCATCGCCGACGATGACGAGCGCGGCCGCCTGGGCGCCCTGCTGTCGGACATGGGTGCGGGCGGCTTCATCGTCCGCACCGCCGCCGCCGCCGCAGACGACGGGGTGGTGCAGGCCGAGGCCGAGACCCTGGAGGACGCGTGGGCCGCCGTCTGCGCCACCCGCGATTCCGAACGCCCGCCCGCCTGCCTGCGGCACGAGGCCGACCCCGTGCACCGCGCCCTGCGCGATGGCGCAGGACCGGGGGTGAGGCGGATCGTGGTCGATGGGGCCACCATCCTGGCCCGCCTCGAGGACGCCTTCCGCCAGGCCGCTCCCGAGCTGGCGGCCCGCCTCGAACGCCACAGCGGCCATGAGCCCCTGTTCGAGGCGCGCGGCATCGAGGACCAGATCGACGCAGCCCTCGCCTCCACCGTGAGCCTGGCCGGCGGCGGCAGCATCGTCGTCAGCGAGACCCCGGCGCTGGTCGCCATCGACGTCAACACGGGTGGTGGCGCCCACGGCGGCAAGGAGGAGACGGCGTTGAAGACCAACCTGGAGGCGGCCGACGAGATCGCCCGCCAGCTCCGGTTGCGCGACCTGGGCGGCCTGGTGGCCATCGACTTCGTGGCCATGAAACGGCGTCAGCACGGGGCCGACGTGGTGGCCGCCCTGCGCCGCGCGGTCGGCGCCGACCCGATGACGCCCCAGGTGGCCGGCTACACCCGCTTCGGCCTGGTCGAATTGACCCGGCGGCGGCAGCGGGCGTCCCTGGGCGATCGGCTGGCCGCCCCCTGTCCCTTGTGCGCCGGCGGCGGGCGGATCCGGTCGCCGGCCACGGTGGCCCTGCAGGCCCTGCGCGCCGCCCTGCGCGAGGCCCGGGCCAACCCTGCCGCGCCGCTGGCGGTGACCGCGGCGCCGGCGGTGGTGGAGGCGTTGTCGCACTCCCTGTCGGCGGCGCGCGCGGAAGCGGAGGAGCGCCTGGGCCGGCCCCTGCGCCTGGTGGCCGATCCCGCCATCGCGCCCGACCGTTTCGCCGTCGGCCCCGTCGAGGACCCGGACCATGGCCGAGGCTGACGACGGGGATGCCGACGTGCCGATGGCCGGCCGCCGGTGTCCGGTGTGCGGCAAGCCGACGGTGTACCGGATGCGTCCGTTCTGCTCGCGGCGGTGCGCCGATCTGGACCTGGGCCGCTGGCTCAAGGGCGACTACCGCATCGCCACCGACGACGAGGCGGGACCCGGCGACGATATCGAAACGGAGGACCCGTGACCGGCGCTGCGCGTCGGGGGTCGGCTGGACAGGTGTGGCGAATTCTTCTATAAGCGGCTGCTTCCGGCCGGGCCGCGTCTTTGGCCGTCTTTCATCGGGCCGGCACGGTTGCCCAGGTAGCTCAGTTGGTAGAGCAGCGGACTGAAAATCCGCGTGTCGGTGGTTCGATTCCGCCCCTGGGCACCATTCCTCTTGATTTCTCAAGAATGCCCAATAAGTTAAAGCCATTCAAGCTGTTGCGCCTCACCCGACTGTGTAACAAAGGTGAGGCACATTGTGATGTTGTACCGAATGGTCCGACCCGCCAAACGCAAAGGTTCCTCCAATCCCGTCTACCCCCGGCGCATCCCCGTTGACGTGCGGGACGCGGCCATCCGCCTGGGGAGGCTTGATGTTCCCGTAGGCGGCTCGCACGTTTCCGTCCGAATCACCCCCCGCACTCAAGCCATCCGCCTGTCGCTCCGCACTTCCGATCCTCGGGAGGTCAAGTCGCGCCTGGCTGCCGTGGACGCTTACCTTGAAAACGTCTGGCAAGCCCTGCGCCAGGAAGAGCCCATCGCCCTTACGCACAGGCAAGTCGTGGCGCTGTCCGGCGAGTTTTACCGTGCCTGGGCGGACGAAGGCGGGGAGCGGAGAATGGCGATTGTCTACGACCCCGAAACCAAGCGCTGGGAACGGGACGATACGCCGCCCCTCCCGGACGAACATACCGCCGAATGGGAAGCGGCCTTGCGGCGTTGGGAGAAACTGGGTGGCGAGCCCGACGACCTTGAGCCCGTCCTTGGGCCAATCGTGGACCGGCTTCTGCTCGCCAAGGGCATGGGCAAAGTCGATGGGCCGACCCGCGCCATGATCCTCCATGAACTGTGGCGTGCGCTCGGGGACGCCCTCGATGCCCGCAAGCGCAACGCCGAAGGGGACTACCGACCCGATGCCAAGGCCGAACGCTTTCCCCGGTGGGAGGCCCCAGGTGGTTCGCAAGGGCGATCCCCGGTCGCGGTCGGGGCGTCGCTCGCTGGTCTTGTCGAGGATTGGTGGACGGAGGCCAGGGCCGCCGGCCTCGCCATTTCGACCTATGAAAGCTATCGCAATACCATGCGCCGCTTCGTGGCGTTCCTTGGGCATGACGACCCGGCCCGCGTGGTCCCGGACGACGTGATCCGATTCAAGGATGCCCGCATCGAGGAAGGGGTGAAGCCGAAGACGGTCAAGGACAACGACCTTGCTGGGTTGAGGCGGGTGTTTGGTTGGGCGGTCACCAACCGCCGCCTCCCCTCCAACCCGGCCCAAGGCGTCTCCATCAAGGTCGGCAGACAACAGCGCTTGCGCCCAAAGGGCTTCACGGAAGCCGAGGCCAGCGCCCTTCTGGGGTACGCGCTGGGATGCCGCAGGACCAACCAGAGGCAACACCCCAAGACGGTCGCTGCGAAGCGTTGGGCGCCCTGGCTTTGCGCTTACACCGGGGCACGGGTCGGGGAAATCCTGCAACTGCGGAAACAGGACATTCGCCGGGAGGGCGAGCTTTGGGTTCTCACGATCACCCCCGAAGCTGGGACCGTGAAGACCGGGGAGGCGAGGGAAATCCCGCTTCATCCGCACCTTGTGGAGCTTGGCTTTGCGGAGTTCGCGACGGAGGCCCCGGAAGGCCACCTGTTCCTCAATGTGGAGCCGGGAACGGACCCGCATGGTGCTTGGCGAACCGCGAAGAACCGGGTCCGGGAGTTCGCGCGGGAAGTTGTGACCGACGGCCGGGTCGCGCCCAACCACGGATGGCGCCACCTGTTCAAGACCATCGGCATTGAGGCCGGCATTCAGGAACGTGTGCTGGATGCCATTTGCGGCCATGCTCCCCAGACGGTCGGGGCGGCTTATGGGGATGTGACGCTCAAGGCCAAGGCGGACGCGATTGCCACATTCCCGCGCTTCAAGGTGGGGACGGAAGGCGGGCACTCCCGGGTGCGATAGTGGCAGGTAGGACGGGCCTTTCTCGATTAGGCGCTTACCTGCCCCTCATAACGAGTAGCAGGGGGGGCAGCACCAGGGGGCAGTCTCTGAGGGAGAGGAGTGGATGGGTAATCTCCTCTCTTCACACAGCCTCCAATGCCTCAAACCTCTTCTCCGAAACGGGCAGCCGATAGCCGGTCTCTTCGGCGGCCACATCCTCCATTACCGTCTTTGCCTGGCTCGCCTTCGAGACCGCCACCATGATTCCGTCGTGCATGGGCAGGGCGACGATTCCCCTCTCCATCAGACCCAGAAGCACGCCGATCAGGATTTGGCTTTCCATGAACATCAGCTTCATCCCGATGCCGGTCTCAAGGATGGGCTCAAGGTCCGGATGCCTTGCGAGGATCGCTGCTTTCACCTTCGCGGCCGTCCAGCTTTTCGGAAGCGATGCCTTGAAGCCGGACGGGATGCGGGCCTTGTGGCCTTCGGAGAAGAGGAGGGTATTCATCATCCCCTTTACCCCATCGCGATACTCAGGCGCCTCCAGTCCGGGCACGGCGTAAAGGTCTCCCTCGGGCGGTCTCAAGCCCGCCTTCAGGTACGCCAGGCGCGGGTACATTGCGCCGAAGTCCAAGTCGGCAATCGGCTCGCCCTCGATGCGGATGCGATGCCGTTCCGCTTTGACAAGGGGTTGCCACCAGCCGCCGAACAGACGGCCTCCAAGATCGAAGCGGGGTCGATTGGGATCAGCGCCGTCCGGCAACGCGAAGTGGCGGCACAGGCGGCGTTGTCCAGTGTCGATTGTCGGGGCGGCGGCATTGGGCAAGAGCGTCAGGCTGGCCCCTTCAAGGAAGGCGTTGATGCGGCGGACCTCCCCCCGATAGCGCCGGCTCGTCCGGGTGTCGCTTGGGTAGTCGATCCGCTCCCTCATCTTGCCGAAGGAGGTCTCCAAGGTCGCGGGGTTGGTCTTGAAGCCAAGCCGGGAGCGACTGAGGATGATGACCTCCTCCCCGGAATGCCGGGCAAAATCTTGGCTACTCAGGTCCACCTGTGCGACCTCTTTAACGAACCGAGGGGTGGGCCGAATGGTGCTGGCGCGGCCCTGTTGCCTCGAAACTCGAAGCTTCAAGACGCCCACATCGGCCAACGTGTCGAGCGTCCGGCGGAGTTGCCGGAAGATGGGCCTGTCGTAGCGCGTGATGCGGCGCCTCTTCGCGAGTGACACCGCGATGGCTGTTGAGGGGCGCGTAAAGACCGCCGCATGGGCGAGGTTGGCGATAATCGTCTCGACCAGCGCACGGCGGGTCTCAAAGTCGCTCTTGCGCCTTTTCCGCTGGCGGGTTCCGCTCCGGTTTTCGGCCTCCTCAATCGCCGCCAGCGTATCGGCGACCAAACGGCGAAGCCGGACGCTCCGAGCCGTCAGCCATTGATCGAGGAAGGGTTCGCGGTCGCGGACTTTCATCTTCGATGCTTCGTCGTTCCCTTTTTCTTGGTTTCCGGAGCGACATACCCCCCCTCGACAACGTCGAAATCGCCAAGACCGCGATCCGATTTCGCCTTGCGCCGGCCGCCAAGCCCGCTACGCAATTCTGCCGTGCGCCGGTCGCCAAGATCGCGGGCGCGGTCCTGTAATATTTCAAATATATCTTCATACTTATGATCTGAAATAGGACAGTGTTCTGCCTTCACCTTTAAGGAACGAGCATCACGAACTGAAAGAAACGCACGCCAAATTTCCCATGCCTTTGGTCGCTTTCCATTGGTCTTCTTTCCGCCCCTACTCTGCCAATCTTCAGCCCATTCATTGATCCCCATTACGACTACCTCGTTACGGCAACTAATCAAGACCTCGGACCCCTCCGCCAAGGTTTCGATCACGCCGACAGTTGCCGCGACAAACGCGCGATATTCTTCACTATCAGCATCGTCACTGGCTGCCCCACCTGGGAGAACAAGATTGTTGTCGGTGCGGGACTGCAACTCCCATGCAGCCGCCGATACACCAGAGCGACGATCAGCGCCGCCTATCCAAGCATGGAATGTTCCGCGTTCGCTAAGCTGAGCGGGCTTCTCCGCATACCAGTTTCGCTTGCAATGCGATTTCTTCATCACTCTAGCTCCTCAAACTGTGCGTACCGCCCATGGGAACACTATCGCTCATGGGCTTGGGGCGCGGTTCGTCGTTCACTCGTAACGGGTGATCCTCCGCACGACGCGGTTTCCCCACTTGACGGTCGAAACCGTCCGCAACTTTGGCGCGGCATTCGGCGACGGCACCTTGAGGCCGGGCTGGGCGAAAGGCACCTGCGCTCGCGACGGGTCCGCCACGGCCGGATGAGGTCCGTAGCGTTCTATCTTCAAGGCGAGGAGAGCGGGGAGGTGCTTGACATCGACCCACTCGCAGCATTCCTCGATCATGGTTCCGAGATGACGAAGCACGCGGCCGGAGCTTCGGGCATAGCTGTGAATTTCGGGGCGGACGATACGGCCATCATTCAGCCGAATTTCCCAACGCCGGTGATAGCCTGACGCCAACCGATGGATCGCCTTGGCGATTTGCACGATGCGGAATTCGTGTACACGATGAGAAGTCGGGTCCTCTTCAATCACCATGACGACGGCGAGATAGATCGCGAGGAGCTTCTCGGGAGGCACGCCCTTTTCTCGGAGCCGAGCAAGACCGATCTTGGCGCGGTCCCTTGGCGGCACGCCACGCAAGCCCGCGCTTTGCGGTAT
This sequence comes from Rhodospirillales bacterium, assembly GCA_028277795.1. Taxonomy (GTDB): domain Bacteria; phylum Pseudomonadota; class Alphaproteobacteria; order Rhodospirillales; family JANQFP01; genus JANQFP01. The sequence continues at coordinate 15,758 of JANQFP010000086.1, read as the reverse complement.
CGGACCAGCGAACTGCACAAGGGAAGCGAGGGCGCTCAGGGAATGCGCAACGTATGAATCGTCACGGTTTCGCCTGATCCAAATTGCGGCGGCTTGGCGATACGGCTTCAGGTCGGACGCGCGATAGCTCTTTCGCCAATGGCTTCCATGCCGCGCCCGGTGCTGGACGTGGTATTTGCAGTGGTGGATCGCGAGCCCTTTCCCCGCCGCTCGCATGGTCGGCCGACCGCACCCTGGAATCGCGCATTTCGGCGGCAAGTTCGCAGCGGAGGCAGCGAGCCGTTTCTGAATGTCTCGGCTTCGAGCCGCCCGATTTCGGGGCAAAACCATGTCAGAATTCCGTCAGGATAGATGACAACCAAGAATTTGGTGCGGAAATGCCGGCTGTCAAGGCACAATTCAGCATTTTTCGAAGAGAAATGGCGCCATATATTTGATGGCGCCACATTACCCCCAATACACAAGGTTAGTTGCCCGCAACACATGCACAATACCCCTCCCTACTACGTGATGGATACTTCCTAATACCTACCCTCACCATGCCCCTACCCTTACCGTGACCTCACCCTTACCGTGGCCCTACCCTTACCGTGCCCCTACCCTTGCCATGCCCTCACCCTTACCGTGCCCCTACCCTCACCATGCCCCTACCCTTGCCATGCCCTCACCCTCACCATGCCCTCACCCTCACCATGCCCCTACCCTTGCCATGCCCTCGCCCTTACCGTGCCCCAACCTGCCCTATGCTGAAGCCATCGCAATAAGTGGGAGTACGATAGGCGATGCTGCGGACACACGTAGTGAGAGGCTACGCCAAGCTTGCTAAAGACACGCCGACGAGTGGGACCACAACAGGCGTGCTGAAGCCACGCCAACGGGTGTGGCCGCGCTAGGCGATGCTTCAGGTAGACAAGGGTGTGGGGCAGTAGGAGGAACTTTAGGGGAGCGAAGAGGAAGAGAGGTTCTGCCTTCAACGCGCCCGACGCACACGTTCATCGAAGAAGGCGCGAACCTTCACTCCCAAGGCCTCGGCAACGTGCCACAAGGTAACGATGGTAGGATTCCGCTGACCACGTTCGAGGCCACTGACGTAGGCTCGGTCCACCCCTAATCTATCGGCAAGCTTGGCCTGCGATAGGCCTGCCGCATTGCGCAACCGTCGCACATTGTTTCCCACCAAGGCCCGAACGTCTTCAGCCATAGACGCAAGGCGACACGATGTTGCATTTTATTACGACGCATTATAGTGCACGGAGTGAGTTGGAGACGAACATGGACCCTGCATCCCGATCGTTGACGGCGCGAGAGCGAGTGGGCGTAGCCGTGCTCCTCGTTTACCTCGGAGCGATTGCTTTCCACGTACTCATGGCAGTCCTGGCAATGGCGGGGGTTCCTTGGGCGGCGGACATTCTGATGATGTTGGCTAGTGATATTGGGCCGATCCGGTAAGCCGCTCCAAGACCCGCCGCACACCCGTTGCTGTCCATGTTGCACCCTTGGCCGTAGGTATCCCGTCCTCATTCAGCCGTGCGGCCATACCGTGGAGCGACAGGCCCTCCCTCTCCATGGCCTTGATGGTGTCCGCCAAGTCCGCCGCCCGTGCCATGGCCTTAGCCCTCACCGCCGCTGTCGCGGCCTTCTGGCCCGCCCCAGGGATAAGGTGATGCTTCGCTTTCCTATCCCACTGCCCGTCCCGCTCCACCTTCGCTCGTAACGCAGCCTTGGTGCGCTCACTTATAAGACCGGCTTCAAGCTCCGCAACGGCCGCCATCTGTTGCAGCATGAAGCGGCCCATGGCACCCGGCGGAATGTCGGGAAGGTCTCCGAAGATGACGTTGGCGCCGCTATCGACAAGCGCCATGAGGAACTGCTGATTGCGGGCCAGCCTGTCGAGCTTGGCGATAATGAGGGTTGCCTTGTAGACGCGGCAGGCCGCCAGGGCCTTGGCAAGCTCGGGGCGATCCGCGCGGCGCCCGCTTTCCGTCTCGATGAACTCTTGGAGGGGGGGATAGCCGCCCGTGGTTTCGAGCCGCCGTGAGACGGCTTCGCGCTGGGCCTCGATCCCCAACCCGCTTTGGCCCTGCCTGTCGGTGCTGACGCGGTAGTAGGCGATGAAGCGGGGCGTGGTGTTCCTGGCTTTCGTCATGGCGGCGGCTCCCTTCGGCCTGTCTCCGTCCGCCACCATAAGGGCCTTGCGCCGGCTGTGTCAACTCATCGCTACGAGCGTAACGAAGAAATGACATATCCCTGTACAATGAGCCTTGGCGTTTCGCGATCGGGCCGGCGACCGTGGGCCTGCCCCCTGCCATCCGCCGCCACGGATCGAACGTCGCCGTGCGGAATCGAACACGCGCCCACAATCGAACGTTCCGGGACCCCCTGGGGGGAAACGGCCATCAGGCCGCTACATAGACGACCTCTCGCACAACCCACCCAAAATTTCATGCGAGGGCTTGGCATGCGATACGCGACTGTGTAACATCCCCCAAGAGGCGCGGCAAAATTCCCTGTAAATACAAGTTGCTACAGGGAATGAATGGCAATCCGCCCCTGGGCACCATCTTATCCTTCTGACTTCAAATGCGTATTTCGCGCGAACGTCTCTCTCCAGTGAGAGAGGTATGTGCCACATCAGGCGACAAAGAACTCGGCCGAATGATAGGGGACACTTGATCCCGGAGCAGCCGGGACTTGGTGGTCCGAGGAGGGATTTCGCGGGATTCCGCGGCCGATGTGGCCGCCGGACCGCGCCTGACCCAAGCCGGCGCACGGGCTCAGGCCCGGGTCGTTCCGACCGACGAACAGGCGGTCATCGCGCACCACCGTCGCCGGATTCCCGGTCTTTGATTGTGCCCGCCGCGGGCCGCGGGCCAAGGCGAGGCCGCGCATAACAAGAATAAGGCGTTGCACATCCATGGCCTGCACACCAACGCCGCGAAACGGCGAGGCGCACGAGGCGGTCCGTGCCATAATCGCACCTCCTCCATTCGAGTCCCCTCAGCCGGGTTGATGCGGACAGTCGGCCATGCGCTTTCACGTGGACGTCCAGATCCATTCCAAATATTCCCGCGCCACCGCCAGGAACGCCGACCTGGAGACCATGGCCCTATGGGGCCGCAAGAAGGGCATTACGGTGGTCGGCACCGGCGACTTCACCCATCCGGCCTGGCTTGCCCAGATCAAGGAGAAGCTGGTGCCGGCCGAGCCGGGCCTGTTCCGCCTGCGCCCCGAGCTCGAACAGGATCTCGAACGTCAGAGCCCCGCCGCGTGCGCCGTGCCCCAGCGGTTCCTTCTGCAGGTGGAGATCTCCACCATCTACAAGAAGGGCGACAAGGTGCGGAAGATCCACCATCTGATCTTCGTGCCCGATATGGAGGCGGCTGACCGCCTGGTGGCGCGCCTCGCGCGCGTGGGCAATCTCGCCTCGGACGGCCGCCCCATCTTGGGCCTGGATTCGCGCGACCTGCTGGAGATCACGCTCGAATCCGGGCCTCACTCCTATCTCATTCCGGCCCATATCTGGACGCCGTGGTTCGCCGCCCTCGGCTCCAAGTCGGGCTTCGACTCCATCGATGAATGCTATGGCGATCTGGCGGAGCACGTGTTCGCCGTGGAGACGGGTCTGTCGTCCGATCCGGCCATGAACTGGCGCATATCGTCGCTCGACCGCTTCCGGCTGGTGTCCAACTCGGACGCCCATTCGCCGCCCAAGATCGGCCGCGAGGCCACGACCTACGACACCGAACTCGACTACTTCGCCATGCTCGACGCCCTGAGGACGGGCAGCGGCTTCGTCGGCACGGTCGAGTTCTTCCCCGAGGAGGGCAAATACCATATGGACGGGCACCGCAAATGCGGCGTTCGCTTCACGCCCGAAGAGACCAAGGCCCACGAGGGGAATTGTCCGGTGTGCGGCCAGACCCTGACCATCGGCGTGTCCCACCGGATCGACTCCCTGGCGGACCGGACGGAGGCGGAGGCGCGCGCCGCGCCCCCGCCCAAGGCGGCCGAGGTCCTGAGCCTGGTGCCGTTGGCCGAGATCCTCTCCGAGGTCAAGGGGGCGGGCCCCGCGAGCAAGGGTGTCACGCAGAGCTATGAACGCCTGCTCGCCCGTCTGGGCCCGGAGCTGGCCATTCTCGAAACGGTGCCCGTCGAAGACATTACCAGGGCGGGCGAGCCCCTGCTTGGCGAGGCCATCGGGCGGCTGAGGCGCGGGCAGGTGATCCGCGAGGCGGGCTATGACGGCGAGTACGGCGTGATCCGCCTGTTCGGGGACGAGGAGTTGCGCAGGGCCAACTCGGGCGGTCTGCTGTTCGGCCTCCCGGCGCCAAAGGCAGGGGAGACGAAATCCACCCCCCATCAAGGCGGACTTGCAGCAAAGGAATCGGCGCCCACCCGGCCGCCGCGTCGACCGGCGCCGTCACAGGATGGGGAGGACGCTCCTCGCACGGCCGAGGCAGGCGCGGCCCGGCCGCTCGACCGTCTCGATCCGGATCAGAAGGCAGTCGCCGAGATCGTCGACGGGCCGATTCTGATCGAGGCGGGGCCGGGGTCCGGCAAGACGCGTACGCTGACCCACCGCATCGCTCACCTCGTGACGGCGCATGGCGCACCCCCAGAATCCTGCCTAGCCATTACCTTCACCCGCCGCGCGGCCGGGGAAATGAGCGAGCGGCTGGCCAAGCTGCTGCAAGGCGACTGGCACAAGATCCCGATCCATACTCTGCATTCCTTGGGTCTGGCCCTCCTGAGGGAGAACGCCGAGGCCGCAGGCCTCGAGGACGGGTTCCGCGTCGCCAATGAGGCGGAGCGGGTCGCGCTCCTTGGCGAGAGTCTCGAGTTGTCGGAAAGCCGGGCGCGCAGCCTGCTCAAGGCCATGTCCCGGGCCAAGCGCACGGGCAAGGCGGAGAACGACAAGACGGCGGCGGCGCTGCCCCTCTATGAGAAGGCGCTGGCCCGCCGCAACTGGCTCGATTTCGACGATCTCATCGTCCGCGCACACCGCATGCTCGAAACCCACCCCGATCTCGCCGCCCGCTGTCGCAACCGCTTCCGGTGGATTTCCGTCGATGAGTTCCAGGATGTGGACGAGCGGCAATACGCCCTCCTGCGACTGCTCGCCGGCGACGACGGCAATCTTTGCGCCATCGGCGACCCCAATCAGGCCATCTACGGGTTTCGCGGGGCGGATGCCTCGTCCATGGCCCGTTTCCGGGCGGACTACCCGTCGGCGGCCGTGATCCGCCTCAGGCGCAACTACCGATCCACGGGCGCCATCGTCAAAGCCTCGGCCCACGTCATTTCGCCGTCGGCAGAGCCCGAGGGCGTCGCCGAAGCCGTGCGCGACATGGCGGCGCGCATCGAGATCCACAGCGCCCGGACCGAGCGCGCGGAGGCCGAGTTCGTTGTGCACACCATCGAGCAGCTTATTGGCGGACACAGTTTCTTCTCCATCGACAGCGGACGGACGGCCCAAGGAAAGGAGGAGCATCTGTCCTTTTCCGACATTGCCGTGCTCTACCGGATGGAGGCCCAGGCCGAACCCATCGTGGAAGCCCTCGCCCGCTCCGGCATGCCGTTCCAGAAGCAGGCGAACCGCCCGTTGACCGACCATGCGGGCGTGGCGGCGCTCCTTCGGGAGATCGAGGGTGACGGGCGGGCGCCGTCGGACGGCCCATCGCTGCGCGAGCGCCTCAAGACGGCGGCCGGTGCGCTTGCCGACCGCGGGGAAGACGCCGGCGCGGAGTCCGATATCGCGTGGCGGCACCTCGATGCGCTGGCACAATCCTGCGGCGACAACGCGGTCCGCTTTTCGGAGATGGTCGCGCTCGCCAACGAGGCCGATCTTTGGGACCCCCGTGCCGACCGCATCTCCCTCATGACGGTGCACGCGGCGAAGGGACTCGAGTTCCCGGTCGTCTTCGTCGTGGGCGTTGAAGACGGCATCCTGCCGCTCTATTGGGGCAGTCCGAACCCGACAACGCTCCATGAGGAGCGACGGCTTTTCTATGTGGGCATGACGCGGGCGGCGGATCGGCTCTTCCTCAGTCGGGCCGAACGAAGGCTGTGGCGGGGCGCGGTCCGGGAGATGAGCCCGTCGCCCTATCTGGACGACATCGAAGAGGCGCTCGTCGAGAGGAGCCGGATGGCCGCGCAGGGTCGGAGACCCGCGGACCGGCAGCTCAGCCTGTTCTCCTGACCAAGCGGCCCGCGCCGACCCGGCGCCGGCACGAACAAGAGGTCTCAGAGGACGGTCGACCGCGACCGGGCAATGGCGTCCCGCCAGCCGGCCACCAGCCGCTCGCGGTCGCCGTCGGACATCCGCGGCTCGAACCGCGCCTCGCGGCGCCAATGGCCGGCCATGTCGTCCAGGCTGCTGTAGACCCCGGCGTGCAGCCCGGCCAGGTAGGCCGCCCCCAGCGCCGTGGTCTCGGTGACCGCCGGCCGGTCGACGGGGATGCCGAGGATGTCGGCCAGGAACTGGACCATCCAGTCGTTGGCCACCATGCCGCCGTCGACCCTGAGCTCGGTCGGCCGGACGCCGTCCTCGGCCATGGCCTCGAACAGGTCGCGGGTCTGATAGCCGACCGACTCCAGCGCCGCCCGCGCCAGATGGGCCACGCCGGCGTCGCGGGTCAGGCCGAAGACGGCGCCCCGGGCGTCCGGGTCCCAGTGGGGCGCCCCGAGGCCGACAAAGGCCGGCACCAGGTAGACGCCGCCGTTGTCGGGGAGCGACGCCGCCAGCGCCTCGGTCTCGGCCGCGCTCCTAATGACGCCCAGGGAATCGCGGAGCCACTGCACCGCCGCCCCGGCGATGAAGATGGCGCCTTCGATGGCGTAAGTGCTCCTGCCGCCAAGGCGGTAGGCGACGGTGGTCAGCAGCCGGTTGGCCGACGGCACCGGCGCCTCGCCGGTGTTGAGCACCACGAAGCAGCCGGTCCCGTAGGTGCTCTTGATCATGCCGGGCTCGAAGCACGCCTGCCCCACCGTCGCCGCCTGCTGGTCGCCCGCCGCCCCGGTGATGGGCAGTGGACGGCCGAGCAGCTCGGAGTTCGTCGTGCCCAGGTCGCCTGAGCTGTCCGTGACCACGGGCATGATGGCGCGCGGCACGCGGAACATCTCCAGCAGGCGGTCGTCCCAGTCGCCGCTTTCGAGGCCGAAGAGCAGGGTCCGCGAGGCATTGGTCGCATCGATCGAATGCACCGCGCCGCCGGTCAGCCGCCACATGAGGAAACTGTCGATAGTACCGAAGGCGAGGTCGCCGCGCTCGGCCCGGGCGCGGGCGCCGTCCACGTTGTCCAGGATCCAGGCGATCTTGCTGGCCGAGAAATAGGGATCGATGACCAGGCCCGACCGCGCCGACACCTCGGCCTCGTGCCCGTCGGCCTTGAGGGCGTTGCAGACATCGGCGGTCCTCCGGTCCTGCCAGACGATGGCGTTGTGGATCGGCGTCCCGGTGGCCCGGTCCCAGACCACGGTGGTCTCGCGCTGGTTGGTGATGCCGATGGCCACCACCTCGCGATTTGGCCCGGATGCTTGTTCATAGGCTTGACGGGTCACGGCGACGGTGGACGACCAGATGTCCTCGGGGTCGTGCTCCACCCAGCCGGGCCGTGGGAAGATCTGGCGGAACTCCTGTTGCGCGGTCGCGGCGGGACGTCCCTCGACGTCGAAAACGATCGCGCGGCTGCTGGTCGTCCCCTGATCGATCGCCAGGATCAGTGGATCGTTGGCCATTGGCTCCTCCCATGTTCGACCGATGGCGCGTCTTCGTTTTTGTTCATTATGGCACAATTTCTTGTCGTTCAAGCAGTGAAATCCAACAAACCAACCGACTCCTGCGCTTTTTGCGCCATGCCTGAAAGAAAACCTCCTGGTTCTGAGGCACTTGCGGCAACATGGAATGTTTTCATTTTGCAACAGAGACAATTCGGATAGAGTGGTGAGTGCGCGGCGTTCCGCAGTTCCCGGAGGGACGATGGAGGACCTGAACCGGCGTCAGCGGGAGATCCTCGATCTGGTGCGGCAACGGGGATTCGTTGCCATCGACCAGATGGCGGAGCACTTCGCCGTCACCACGCAGACCATCCGTCGCGACGTCAACGCGCTGTGCGAACATGCGCTGCTGGTCCGGTTTCACGGCGGCGCTGGGCTGCCGTCGAGCGTCGAGAACATCGCCTACGACGAACGCCAGGAGATGTCGCCCACCGAGAAATCCGCCATCGCGCAGGAGGTGGCGCGCCACATCCCCGACCACGCCTCGCTGTTCATCAACATCGGAACCACGACCGAGGCGGTGGCCGCGGAGCTCGAGCACCATCGCGGGCTTCGGATCATCACGAACAACCTAAATGTCGCCAATATGTTAGGAGGAAACCCGCTGATCGAGGTCATCGTCGCCGGTGGCGTCGTCCGACCGCGCGACAAGGCGGTGGTCGGCGAGGCGACACTGGATTTCATCAACCAGTTCCGGGTCGACATCGCCATCATCGGGATTTCGGGAATCGATGCAGACGGCTCATTGCTCGATTTCGACTACCGGGAGGTGCGCGTCGCCCAGGCGATCATGCGCAACTCCCGCTCCATCTACCTGGCCACCGACCACAGCAAGTTCGGCCGCGGCGCCATGGTCCGGCTCGGCCACGTGCGCGAGATCGACATGCTGTTCACCGACCGCCTGCCCTCACCCGAGATGATGCAGGTGCTGCGCGACGCCGAAGTCGTGGTGCGCATTCCGGACGCCATAGCCGAAGGCTCCTAAGTCCCGTCCCAGCGCTCGTTTTTTCATTTTCGAAAAATTTGTGTTGATTTGGCGCGCGAAAATGAACATGCTCGCGAGTGCGGCGGTGCCTATCTGCACATGTCGCGGTGGCGCAACGACGCCTGGCTCAAGAGCGTCGACGTCCGACACAGGGAGGAGAGCCGGTGGGCGAGAGCCTTGTCGACTTGGTTATTGTCGGCGGTGGCATCAACGGCGTCGGCGTCGCCCGCGACGCGGCCGGTCGGGGCCTGTCGGTCGTTCTCTGCGAGATGGGCGACCTGGCGCAAGCCACGTCGTCGGCCAGCACCAAGCTCATCCACGGCGGTCTCCGGTATCTGGAGTACTTCGAGTTCCGGCTGGTGCACGAGGCACTGGTCGAGCGCGAGGTGCTGTGGCGGATGGCGCCGCACATCATCTGGCCGCTTCGTTTCGTGCTGCCGCACAACCCGAACCTGCGGCCGGCCTGGTTCGTCCGCGCCGGCTTGTTCCTCTACGACCATATCGGCGGACGCAGACGGCTGGCCCCCACCCGGGTCTTGGACCTGCGGCGGGATACCGTCGGCGGGCCCCTGAAGCCGGCTTTCCACAAGGCGTTCGAATATTCGGACTGCTGGGTGGATGACGCGCGCCTGGTGGTGCTGAACGCCGTCGACGCGGCCCGCCGAGGGGCGGAGGTCCGCACCCGCAGCCGTTGTGTCGGCGCCAGGGCGGACGGCGACCTCTGGCAGGTGGAGATCGAGGACGTCCGGTCCGGGCGCCGTGACACGGTTTCGGCACGGGTGCTGATCAACGCGGCCGGCCCTTGGGTCAATTCGTTCCTCGAGGACTCGGTGGCTCTGGCCACCGATCATCGGGTCCGCGCCGTCAAGGGCAGCCACATCGTCGTTCCCCGCCTGTTCGACCACGACCGGGCGTACATCTTCCAGAACGACGACAAGCGGGTCGCCTTTGCCATTCCTTACGAGCGGGACTTCACCTTGATCGGCACCACCGACGAGGACTTCGACGGCGACCCCGGCTCGGTGGCGATCACCGACGACGAGGTCGCCTACCTGTGTCGCCTGATGAGCATGTACTTCGCCAAGCCCATCGAACCCGGCGACGTGGTCTACAGCTACTCGGGCGTTCGGCCGCTCTACGACGACGGCACGACCGAGGCCCAGGAGGCCACCCGCGACTACGTGCTCAAGGTCGACGGGGGCGGCGGCTCACCGCCCATCCTGAACATCTTCGGCGGCAAGATCACCACCTACCGCAAGCTGGCCGAGCAGACCCTGGCCAAGCTGGGCGACCACCTGCCGCGGGCCAGCGGCCCGTGGACCAAGGGGGCCCCGCTCCCCGGTGGCGACTTCGACGCCAACGCCGTGACGGCTCTCGCCGACGACCTGCGCCACCAGCACGCCTTCCTTTCCGAACACCAAGCGCTGCGCATGGTCCGGGCGTACGGAACCCTGACCCGGCGGGTCTTCGATGGCGTGCGTAGCGAGGCCGACATGGGCATCGAGTTCGGCGGCGGACTGACCGAGCGCGAGGTGACCTACCTCATGGACGAGGAGTGGGCGGAGACCGCGGACGACGTCCTGTGGCGGCGGACCAAGCTGGGCCTGCGCCTGAGCGCCGAACAGGCGGCCGAGCTCGACGCCTGGATGGTCGGCCACAACAGCCGCCGGTCGGCCGTCGAGCGGAGGAGCGACCGGACATGACCCTCGTCCTGGACCGGGTTACCCGCCAGGTCGGCGGTCTGACCCACATCTACGAGACCAGCCTCGAGCTCGCGGCGGGCTCCCTGAACATCCTCCTCGGGCCGACGCTGGCCGGCAAGACGTCGCTGATGCGCCTGATGGCGGGGCTCGACCGGCCGACCACAGGACGGCTTCTGGTCGACGGTGTGAACGTCACCGGCAGCGGCGTGCGTGACCGCAGTGTCGCGATGGTCTACCAGCAGTTCATCAACTACCCCTCCTTCACCGTCTACGACAACATCGCTTCGCCCCTGCGCCGCTCGGGCCTCGCCCGAAACGCCCTCGACCAGCGCGTGCGCGCCATGGCCGCCAGCCTGCACATCGACGGCCTCTTGGACCGCATGCCGTCGGAACTCAGCGGCGGCCAGCAGCAACGCACCGCGCTGGCCCGTGCCCTGGTCAAGGACTCGGACCTGCTGTTGCTCGACGAGCCGCTGGTCAACCTGGACTACAAGCTGCGGGAAGGTCTGCGCGAGGAGCTGCGCGGCATCTTCCGCACCGGCACGGCCACCGTCGTCTATGCGACCACCGAGCCCCACGAGGCGTTGATGCTGGGCGGCGACACCATCGTCGTCGATGCCGGCCGGATCCTGCAGACGGGGCCGACCGCCCATGTGTTCCGCAATCCGGCCTCGACGCGGGTCGGCGAGGTGTTCAGCGACCCGCCCATGAACATGGTCGACGGGACCATCGACACCGACGCCGCCACCCTCGGCCAGGGCGTTCGCGTGCCCCTCGCTCCGCACATGAAGGCGTTGCAGCCCGGCCGCTACCGGTTCGGTGTCCGCGCCAACTACCTGTTCGTGTCCCCGCAGGATGCCGACGACATCGCCTTTTCGGCCCAGGTCGAGCTCGCCGAGATCAGCGGTTCTGAGACCTTCATCCACGTCTCCAACGCCGACTTCAAATGGGTGGCCCAGGAAGAAGGCGTGCACGGCTTCGACCTGGGTCAATCCATCACCTTGTACTTGAGCCCGCGGCACCTGCTGGTCTTCGGCCAGGACGACACCCTGGTCGCCGCCCCCGAACCGACAACACCGGAGCGCGCCAATGGCCCGCATCGCACTTGAGCGCATCGCCCACGCCTACCGCGCGAACCCGTCGACCGACGACGACTGGGCCCTCAAGGAGCTCGACCACATCTGGGAGGACGGTGGCGCCTATGCCCTCCTCGGCCCGTCCGGCTGCGGCAAGACGACGTTGCTGAACGTGATCTCGGGCCTCATCACGCCCACCCACGGACGGGTCCTCTTCGACGGCGTCGAGGTCACTGAAAGCCGGACGGAACAGCGCAACATCGCCCAGGTGTTCCAGTTCCCGGTCATCTACGACACCATGACCGTTTACGAGAACCTGGCGTTCCCCCTTCGCAATCGAGGCGTCCCCGAAAGCCGGATCCGAGAACGCATCACCGAGATTGCCGAGATGCTGGACCTCGCGGGCGATCTCGGCAAACGCGCCAGGCGCCTGTCCGCCGACGCCAAGCAGAAGATCTCGCTGGGGCGCGGCCTGGTGCGCGAGGACGTCGCGGCGATCCTGTTCGACGAGCCGCTGACGGTGATCGATCCGCACCTCAAGTGGCAGCTGCGCCGGAAGCTGAAGGAGATCCACTCCACCTACCGGCTGACCCTCGTCTACGTCACCCATGACCAGAACGAAGCCCTGACCTTCGCCGAGAAGGTGGTGGTGATGCACGAGGGCCGCGTGCTGCAGTTGGGCACGCCGCAGGACTTGTTCGAACGGCCGCAGCACACCTTCGTCGGGCATTTCATCGGCAGCCCGGGCATGAACTTCGTTCCCTGCACCCTGGCCGAGGGTGCGGTGGCGGTCAACGGCACGCGGATCCCGTTGGACGCCGCGACCGCGGCCGCAGCCGCCAAGGCAACGGGTGCGCTCGAGCTCGGCGTGCGGCCGGAATTCCTGGGCCTCTCCGACTCGCCGCAGGAAGGCGCGGTCGCCGTGGATATCGGCGATGTCGAGGACTTCGGCAACTTCAAGATCGTCACCGTCCGTATGTCCGGGCGGACCCTGAAGGCGAAGGTCCCGGAGGACCGGGGCGTGCCAACCGGCAGGGGCTACGTGGTGTTTCCCGCCGGCATGACGCGCCTGTACGCCGGCGGCGAACTGGTGGCGTAGGGAGGGACCGCACCATGGAGAAATGGCCCGACAACCGCGCGTGGTTCATGGTCATACCCGTCTTCCTGGTGGTCGCCGTGTCGGCCATCATCCCGCTGATGACCGTGGTCAACTACTCGGTCCAGGACATCTTCGGCCCCGGACAGCGCTATTTCGTCGGCACCGAGTGGTTCGAGCAGGTCCTCGGCGACCGCCGGCTGCACGACGCCCTGTGGCGGCAGTTCCTGTTCTCGGGCCTGGTCCTGCTGATCGAGATTCCGCTCGGCGTCCTCATCGCCCTGGCCATGCCCAAGCGCGGATGGGCCGCCTCGTTCAGTCTCGTGCTGCTGGCCCTGCCGCTGCTCATTCCCTGGAACGTCATCGGCACCATCTGGATCATCTTCACCCGGCCCGACATCGGTCTGTTCGGCGCCACCATCAACACCCTCGGTCTCGACTTCGACCATACGGCGAGGGCCCTCGACGCCTGGGTGACGCTGATGCTGATGGAGGTCTGGCACTGGACGCCGCTGGTCGTCCTGCTGGCCTACGCCGGACTGCAGGCGATCCCGGAGGCCTACTACCAGGCGGCGCGCATCGACGGCGCCTCGGCGTTCGCGGTGTTCCGCTACATCCAGCTACCCAAGATGCGCGGGGTCCTGACCATCGCGGTGCTGCTGCGCTTCATGGACAGCTTCCTGATCTACGCCGAGCCCTTCGTGCTCACCGGCGGCGGCCCGGGGAACTCGACGACTTTCCTGTCCATCCATCTGGTCAAGATCGCCGTCGGCCAGTTCGACCTGGGTCCGGCCGCGGCCTTCTCGATCATCTACTTCCTGATCGTCCTGCTGTTCAGTTGGCTGTTCTACCAGGCGCTGCAGCGGGCCGGAACGGGAGACAAGTGATGCGCATTCAAAAGAGAACCATCGCGCTGATCCTGTATTTCGTGCTGCTTCTGCTGCCGATCTACTGGATGCTCAACATGTCTCTGCGGACCAACGCCGACATCCTGACGACGTTCTCCCTCATTCCCACCGACCCGACGCTCAAGAACTACCTGAAGATATTCACCGACGCGTCCTGGTACTCGGGATACCTCAACTCCATCTACTACGTCACCTTGAACACCGTGATCTCGCTGACGGTGGCGCTGCCGGCGGCCTACGCCTTCTCGCGCTATTCGTTCCTCGGCGACAAGCACATGTTCTTCTGGCTGCTGACCAACCGCATGGCGCCGCCGGCGGTGTTCCTGCTGCCGTTCTTCCAGCTCTACTCGACGGTCGGCCTGATCGACACCCACATCGCCGTCGCCATCTCGCACTGCCTGTTCAACGTGCCGCTCGCGGTGTGGATCCTGGAGGGGTTCATGTCGGGCGTGCCGCGCGAGATCGACGAGATGTCGTACATCGACGGCTACAGCTTCCCGCGTTTCTTCCTCACCGTGTTCGTGCCGCTGATCCGCACGGGCATCGGGGTCACGGCGTTCTTCTGCTTCATGTTCTCGTGGGTCGAGCTGCTGCTGGCCCGCACCCTGACCACCACCGACGCCAAGCCCATCGCCGCGACCATGACACGCACGGTCAGCGCCACCGGCCTCGACTGGGGGCTGCTGGCCGCGGCCGGCATCCTGACCATCGTCCCCGGCGCGTTGGTGATCTGGTTCGTCCGCAACTACATCGCCAAGGGCTTCGCCCTGGGCCGCGTGTAAGAGCCCGTCCGGGAGGTTCATGATGCTTTTCAACGAGCTGGAAAGGCGGTCATGCCAGGAGCGGTCGCGCCGACGATGCGGGGACATCGTCAAGGGGCCGCGACGCCGCAGGACCGCCTTTCCTGTTCGCCCTTCGGGTGCCTTGAGTTCGCGCGCCGGGGCGTCGGGTCGCGCTTGCGATGCTCCAGCATCGCGGCGCACGCCCCTCCTGCCGGCGCGCGAACTCAAGGCATTGAAAAGCATCATAAACCTCTCGGACAGGCTCTTAGTGATATAATTCGGCGCGTTTGATGAGCTTGTCGATGTCCTTCTCGCTCATGTCCCAGGGCGTTCCCGGATGGATGCACTCGGCGGTACATTTCTCCGCCGATTTTACGATGTCCCTGTAGGGGTTGCCTTGGGGGTTGACGACGACGGCCTGTTTCTCCGGGCTGTACTGGAACACGCCGGGGGCGATGTTGATGCACTCGTCGCAGGCCGTGCATTCCGGCGTCTCCACCCAGACCGCCTCGTAGTCCGCCGGTAAGGCTGCGGCGCCGCCGTTGCCCGGGGTGGCAGTGCCCGCCGCCGCCGGAGCAGCGCTTTCGGCACTGGCGGGCAAATCGCCGAGCAGGGCGTCCGCGTTCCCCGAAGCGGCGAGGTTGAGCAGAGCCGAGGACAGCGCCTGCGCCATCTCCGCCTTGGTTTGGCGGACCAGGGCATCCGCGTCGACCGCGTTCGACAGGCCCGCAAGGCCCTTGAGCTGACGCCAGAAGCTGCGCCGTTCGTCGGCCGAGTTGACGATCTCCTGCGAACACAGGACGCGGACCAGCCGGTTGTCCCCATCGACCGCCCAGATGTAGGGGTACTTGCCCTCGCGATCGTCTTCGCCGAGATCGAGGAACTCGTGGAACGGCACCATGTCGTCGTTCCACGTGTCATGCGGCGCCGTCGAGAAGTGCTTGCCGAAGCGACCTTCGGTGGCGGCGAAATCGGCGAAGGTCATCGGCACGGTGATCCTGCCTTCGCTGCCGTCCTCGTCGACGTAGTTCAGGGTGTATTCGGGCCAGTCCGCGTCCATCGCCGGATTGCCGTCCAGGTCGATGCAGTCCTCGATGGTCTCGCCGGCTCTCGGGTCGAACTTCAGGAGCGGATAGGCCCGCGACTCGACGGCGATCTTCGCCTGCTTTTCGGCCATGTCGTCGCCGATCCCATGTTCCGGCGGACAGGGAGCATAGAGGTTGAACAGCGCCGGATCGCGGCTGTTGAGCCCGTCGATGAAGCCTTCCAGCATGTGCGTCGCATGGCTGGGAGCCCCCTGCAGGACATAGGTGGTGCGATGCGCCAGGCCGATCAGCGAGATCTCCTTGCGCACCTCCTCCTTGCCTTTCCAGGCCGAGCCGTAGGGGCTCATGTCGGCCACCTGCGAGATGAACCCGGAGGTGCAGGCCTG
>JANQFP010000057.1 GCA_028277795.1 Rhodospirillales bacterium | reverse complement strand
CGGCGGGTGGACCACCACCGGCGCCGGGGCCGGGGCGGCGACCCGCACCACCTTCTCGATGACCACCGGCGGCATGACCACCGGTTCCGGCGCGGGGGGCGGTGGCGGCGGGGGCGGCTCCGGCAGCGCATAGGCGCTCGGATCGTCCGGCGGCAGGCCGCCCGCCGGCACCGGCGCCGGCGGGGCCACGCAGTGCCCCCCCAGCGTCAGGCCGAGCGCCAGGGCCAGTTCGCACAGGGCGGACGTGCTCATGACGTCTCGCCCGTGTACCGGATGCACAGGTAGCTCTGGCCGCTCTTCAGCGTGATCAGCGGGCGGGTGGACTCTATAATATAGGTCTGGCCCTGGACCCGGGTGTTGACCAGCTCGTCGATCTCATCGACCACCACATAGGCCGTGGGCAGTTCGATATCCTTCCACCGCTCGCCGAAGCGCAGATAGGTGAAGTGATCGTCGCGGAACACCGTTTCGGGGCGCAAACTGTCGTCGCTGCCCCAGAGTTCATACTCGCCCCAGCCGCGCAGCGTGGCCGGGTCGAACACCGCGTCGGCCACGAAGTCATCGGCCGGGGTGAGCGGGTCGGTTTCGGTCAGGCCCCGCACCGCCTCGACCATGGCCGGGACCGCGTCGGCCGGCGGGCCGGCGGTCACCGGGGGGCGCCCGCTATCCCCCAGGGCGACCAGGGCCAGGTGACGCTGGCCGGGCATGGCGACCGCGCCGTTGATGCGCACCAGCAGGTCGGGGGCGTTCTCGGAGTTGAAGCCCTCGGTGCGCAGGTAGATCGGGTAGACCACCCCGCTCTTGCCGTACACGACGAGGTTGGAATCATAGCCGGCGCCGATCGGGCGCAGGGCCAGGCGCCGGGGACCGCGCTTGCTGACCTGGAAGCCCTTGGCGTCGCCGATGTCCACGGCGTCGATCTCCTCGCCGCGCGGCAGTTCGATCACCGTGACCATCCACTCGCGCAGCCGCACCTTGTAGGTGCAATCCCGGCACAGGTCGGTGGCGTAGATCGCCGCCGCCGGCCTGGTCTCGTTCCACACCTCCTGGATCTGACCGGGCGAGCGCGGGCGGACGAGATAGCCGTAGCTTCCGCGCTGGTGTTCGTTGGCCTGCCAGACGACGCTGTCCGGCATCGGCAGCACCGGCACCGGCGGCGCCTGGCCCATGGTGCCCTGGGACCCGCCCTGGGATGGAGACCCCGGCGTGGGAACCGAGGTGGGAACCGCCGTCTGGGCGTGCGCCGGGACGGCCAGGGCGGCGGCCAGGACCAGGGCAACCACCCCCGCCAGGGACACCGGGCGCGGGGGCGGGATCCGGGTTTCCATCACTCTTTCTCCTTGAGAACCATGGTCCGTACGAAGATGCCCAGCGGATTGCTGTAGCGATCCTCGGGGTGGACTTCCTGGGGTCTCGTTTCCA
>JANQFP010000035.1 GCA_028277795.1 Rhodospirillales bacterium | reverse complement strand
AACAGCCCGAAGAACAGCGGGTGGAAGGCCGGATAGAACGCCGACAGCTGCCAGTCCATCCAGCGGTCCACGTGGCTGCGCTCCACCAGATCAGAGGGGTAGAGCTCCGGCGGGCCGTACTTGGCCGCCAGATAGCGCAGGATGGTGTTCGACTCCCAGACGCCGACGTCGCCGTCGACGATGGTCGGCACCAGCGCGTTCGGATTGTGCCGGGTGATCTCCGGCACGTTCGGGTCCTGGAAGCCGCGGCCGTAATCGA
The DNA here is from genome assembly GCA_028277795.1 of Rhodospirillales bacterium. GTDB lineage: Bacteria > Pseudomonadota > Alphaproteobacteria > Rhodospirillales > JANQFP01 > JANQFP01. The sequence continues at coordinate 762 of JANQFP010000035.1, read as the reverse complement.
GCCGCTCGAAGGCGAGGCCGATGTCCTCGCACAGCCACAGCACCTTGCGCACGTTGATGGAGTTGGCGCGGCCGTAGATGGTGATCATGTCCGGTCCCCCTGATCTGGCGTCGACCGGCCCACACACACACAAAATGGGTCACTGCGTCCCGAATAACGTTGCGGGCCCGTCGTGGCGGATCGTACACTAGATCCGTGGGAGCGCCACCAAAAAGGGCGACGGGAGGAGCGAACATGAGAGCTGTGGGCGTCAAGGCGTTCGGCGGGCCCGAGGCGCTGGAGGTGATCGACGTCGAGACACCGGAGCCGGGCCCGGGCGAGGTCCGCGTGGCGCTGGCCTATTCCGGCATCAACTTCATCGACGTCTACATGCGCAGCGGCATCTACGCCAGGTCCGACACCTACAAGACGCCGCTGCCGATGGTGCTCGGCATGGAGGGCGCGGGCACGGTGGAGGCGCTGGGGCCGGGCGTGTCGGGGCTGCAGGTCGGCGATCGGGTCGCCTACTGCATTCACCGCGGCAGCTACGCGGACCGCGCCGTGGTCCCCGCCTGGCGGCTGGTGCCGGTGCCCGACCACGTGCCGCTCGACGTCGCGACCGCGCTGCAGCTGCAGGGCTGCACGGCCCATTACCTGACCCATTCCGCGTATCCGCTGAAGCCGGGCGACGTCTGCCTCGCCCATGCCGGCGCCGGCGGGGTCGGCCAGCTCCTGACCCAGCTCGCCAAGGCCAGGGGCGCGACGGTGATCGTCACGGTCGGC
>JANQFP010000010.1 GCA_028277795.1 Rhodospirillales bacterium | reverse complement strand
CACGATCGAGGCCGCGCGGGCGGGCGAGGCCGGCAAGGGCTTCGCGGTCGTGGCCTCGGAGGTCAAGAACCTGGCGCAGCAGACCGCCAACGCGACCGACGACATCCGCGCCCGCATCGCCGGCCTGCGTGACGAAATGGAAGGCATCGAAGTCTCCATGAACGACGGCTGCAAGGCGGTCGAGGCCGGCCGCGCCGTGGTCGACGAAGTCGGCGGGGAAATGACCGAGATCGAACACCGGGTGGCGCAGGTCACCGGCCGCATGGACGACGTCGCCGGTATTCTGCGGCAGCAATCCGAGGCCTCGGCGGAGGTCGCCCGGGGCGTGTCCGATATCGCGGAGAAAACGCGGGCCAACGTCGACCTGGTCGAACAGAGCGTGCAGACCGGCGAGAACACCGTTGCGCTGATCGCCCGGAAACTGAGCGCGATGGCCGAGATGAACATTCCGCACAAGGTCATCCGCCTGGCCAAGGCCGATCACGTCATCTGGAAGAAACGCCTGGCCGACATGATGGTCGGGCACGAATCCCTGCGCCACGACGAACTGGCCGACCATCATTCCTGCCGCCTGGGCAAGTGGTACTACTCCGACGCGGCGGCGCCGTTCCGCGATCACGCCGCGTTCCGCACCCTGGAGGAACCCCATCGCCTGGTCCATCTGCATGGCCGCGAGGCGGCGCGCCTGTACGGCACGGGCGACCTGAACGGCGCCCTGGCCGAAATGGAAAAAATGGACCGGGCGTCGGAGGACGTGATGCGGCTGCTGCAGGACATGCAGGACACCGACGACGGGGCCGTGCAACGCGCGGCCGAGTAGCGGTCTCCGGCGCCGCGGCCGCATGGGGGTGGCGGACAGCGGCGGCCGCCCGCCCCGTCCGACGCACTACGTTCGGACAAAGGCGGTGCCGCCGGCGCGCATGATACGGCGCGCCACACCCTGTCCAACAGACACAACAAAACTGTCACCGCGTTGAAACACTCTCCCGGTACTTGAAAGGGAGCGGTGGGCGACGGTTCGCGCGGCAATAACGCCGCGGCGAACGACGTCGCCAATAACAATCCATTCAACCGGAGATCAGGAATGGCCAAGCACGAGACCACGGAAGCGATCGAGCTTTCGTTCGACGACTTCGACGAGATGAACAATCCCCCGGTCGCGCAGACCGACTTCGACGTGTTGGCCGAGAAGGCCCTGTCGCGGCGCGGCTTCCTGGGCGGCTCTGTTGCTCTGGGGGCCGCCGCCTTCGTCATGGGCACGACGAGCCTGACGCCTTTTGCGGTCCACGCGGCCGACAGCCGTCTCGGCTTCGAAGCGGTGGCCACCAACACCCTCGATACGGTGACCGTGCCCAAGGGATACTCGTGGCACATCGTCGCCAAATGGGGGCAGCCGCTGTGGTCCGACGCGCCCGCATTCGATCACGCGACCCGCGGCACCGGCGCCAGCCAGGAACGCGCGTTCGGCGACAACAACGACGGCATGGCGCTGTTCAACGACGCCGGCCGCAACATCCTGGTGGTCAACAACGAGTACGTGAACCGCAAGATCATCTACGGCGGTGCCGATGGCACCGGCAAGCCGCGGAACGCCGACGACGTGCGCAAGGGCAAGGCCGGCCACGGCATTTCGGTGGTCGAGATCAAGCAGGCTGGTGGCCAGCAGGGGGGCGGCCAATGGGCGATCGTCAAGGATTCCCCCGTCAACCGCCGCATCACCGCCGACACGCCGATGGAGATCACCGGCCCGGCCCGCGGCCATGACCTGCTGAAGACCGCCGCCGATCCGAGCGGCACCAAATCGCTGGGCACCTGGAACAACTGCGGCAACGGCCGCACGCCGTGGGGCACCTACCTGACCTGCGAGGAGAACTTCAACGGCTACTTCTCGTCGAGCGACCCGGACTACACCGTGAGCCCGGAACTGTCGCGCTACGGCGTCGGGCTCAAGGACTGGGGTTACGCCTGGGCGACGGCGGACGAACGCTTCGATATCTCCAAGCATCCCAACGAGCCGAACCGCGCCGGCTATATCGTCGAGGTGGACCCGTTCGATCCCTCCTCGACACCGAAAAAGCGTACGGCGCTGGGCCGCTTCAAGCACGAAAACGCCGAACTGGTGCTGGCCAAGGACGGCCGCGTGGTGGTCTATCTCGGCGACGACGAACGCGGCGAGTTCCTCTACCGCTACGTCTCCAACGGCGTGTTCTCGGAAGGCGGCGACAACGGCGATCTGTTGGACAACGGCACGCTGTCGGTGGCCAAGTTCGACGACGGCGGCCGCGGCCAGTGGATCGCCCTGACGCCGGCCTCGACCGGCATGGCGTCGCAGGCGGAGATCAGCATTCACACCCGCCAGGCCGCCTCGGCCGTCGGCGCCACCACCATGGACCGGCCGGAATGGGTCGCCGCCAATCCCAACAGCGTCGAGGCCTATTGCTGCCTGACCAACAACAAGAACCGCGGTCTCAAGCCCAACAAGGGCGGCGACGCCACCCCGGTGGGCGGCCCCAACCCGCGCAAGGCCAACAAGTACGGCCAGATCGTGCGCTGGCGGCCCGATGGCGCGGACCACGGGTCCGACAGCTTCGCCTGGGACCTGTTCGTGGTCGCCGGCAATCCGACGGTGCACGACGACGACCGCAAGGGATCGACCAACGTCACCGCGGCCAACATGTTCAATTCGCCCGACGGGTTGGCCTTCGACCGTAACGGCCTGATGTGGATCCAGACCGACGGCAATTATTCCAACGAAAAGGACTTCGCCGGCCAGGGCAACAACCAGATGCTGGTGGCCGATCCCGCCACCGGCGAGATCCGCCGCTTCCTGGTCGGGCCGAAGCAGTGCGAGGTGACCGGCTTCGCCTGGAGCGTCGACGGCAGGACCCTGTTCGTCGGCATCCAGCACCCGGGCGAGCGGGGCGACAGCCACTACCCCGACGGCGGCGACACCACGCCGCGCTCGACGGTGATCGGCATCACCCGCGACGACGGCGGCCGCATCGGCTGACGGGGTTTCGCGTAAAAAGAAATGAGGGAGGCGTGTTGGCGCCTCCCTTTTTTCGCCGCCCCCATTTGTCGTGTCCGGACTTGATCCGGGTACCCATGTCCAAAGGCGGCACGGTTGGATGACATAAGTGAAACGCCGATGCGGCGGGACGACGTGGATACCCGCGCTTGATGTTTAGTCCGGTGAGATGGTTGACACCTGTTCGGGGACATAGTTGACACATTGATAGTGTTTGAATCATGTGTTGAGGTCAATCTCGCCGATCCGGGC
>JANQFP010000070.1 GCA_028277795.1 Rhodospirillales bacterium | reverse complement strand
CCGCGGCCCCAGGATCGTTTCCCATATCACCCGTTCGAACTGGGCGTTGTGGGCACACAGGGTCCAGCGGCCCGGAATCGCCCCCTGGACGGCCTCAAGGATGGCGTCGGGCACCGGATCGCCCGGCCGCCAGACCTGCACCGGGCCGTTGTCGACGGCGGTGCAGGCGCACCAGATGTCCGTGTCCGGATGGCGGGCGTAGGCATGAACCCCGGCCGTCCTCAGGTCCACCGTGGAGCGCGTCTCCAGGTCGATGTGCAGGACAGAGGTCATGCGGCCTGCCTCCCGCCGGCTGTTTGAGCCATGCCGATCAAAAGGTCTCGGAAGGCAGGGGGTGTGGCGGCCCGGATGCGGGCCTTGTCCTTGCCGCCGACGTAGGCCATGACGCCGGTTCGGCGTGCCTTTTCATAGCCGTACCGCTGGAGGGCGACTTGCGGCAGACGCTGCGGCGCCGCCCCCCAGATCAGATCAGGAAGCTCGGGGATGCGTGCGGCCAGAAGCCACGTCGCCTTTCGTGCCATGTGGCCGTAGTGGCCCTGTTCGACATGGCAGGCGGCCCACCCACGGGGATCCTGTGTCCAGCCGCCCTTGCTGTCCGGTCTGGGCAAACCGAAGACGTCCCAGGCTTTGCTGTAGGCCGGGTGTTCAAGGACACCACCCCAAAGTGTCAGGGCGCGTAACGCGGCGGCGAAGCATCCGTCGTCATCACCCAGTTTGTACTGGTGTGGCTTGCGAGGCGATCCGTGCCAGTACCGGCCCCACCGTTCACAAGGGGGGTGTGCCACCACCGGCCAGGGGCCGGAATACAACCGCGCATCCCGGCGTCTCGGCCAGGCGTCTACACCCTTGATGCCGGTATAACAGCCGTTTTCCTGGACATAGAGCGCCGCGATCATGCCGCGCCCCCGAGCATCTCGGCGATGAGGCGGTTGTCCAGGCCCCGGATGTTGGCGACGGCCTGGCGCCAGTAGCTCTCCTTCAGTTCGAAGCCGAGACCCCGCCGGCCGGCCTCCAGGGCGCAATAGACCTCGCTCCCGATGCCCATGAAGGGCGTCAGGACGATCTCGCCCGGGTTCGACCAAAGGGCGATGCACCGCTCGATGACATCGAGTTGCAACGGGCTGATGTGCGCCTCGTCCTTCTCGTCGCGTGCCGATCGGTATTGCAGGGTCCGGGTCTGCCGGATATCGGTCCACACTGGCGAGGCGTAGCGCTGCCACGTCTTGATGCTGACCCATGTCCGGAACGGCCAGGGCTCCCGGCCCTCGGCCCGGATTGCCGCCGCGTCGGTCTCGTAGGCGGCACGCGAGACGTCCGTCCCCTCGCCCACGAAGCGCGTCAACTCTCCGTTGACGGGCTTTTCGTTATCGCCTGGCTTGCGGAAGGTGACGATGTAGTCGGCCAGGCCCTGACCGGACAGCGTGCTGTCCTTGCACAGCTGCTTGTGCAGCAAGCGCAAGCTCTTGGTGCGCTGCTGCGCCACCACCGGGTCTTTCCAGATACAGACCTCGCTGTGGAACAACCACCCGGCCGCCTGGTAGGCGCGGATCACGTCGCCCCGGAAGTCGCGCATGCCGATGAAGCCTTCGCGCCCCCTGGTCGCGGGGAGCTGCATGACGTGGACGCTGTGCAGGCGGCCGGGCAGGGTGACCCGCAGCATCTCGTGGATCAGGAACCCGTAGTGCCGGAAAAACACGTCGTCGGTTTCGGTGTTGGAGATGTCCCGGTCCGAGTTGGTGAACCTGTAGAGCCCCGAAAATGGCGGGCTGTGGATGCCGAAGTGCACGCTGTTCTCTGGCACGCCTTTGATCAAGTCGCAGGCATCGCCATGGTAAATCGCATAGTCGCCGGTGACGACTTGATCGACGACGCGGATTGGGGCGGAGAAGGCGGCGCTGTCGAGCATCAGGTGTCCTCCGACCGCAGCCAGAACGGCAGCGACATGGGCGCCACCGGCGCGTAGGGATCGGTTTCGCGCGCGGCGTCATGGACCCGGGCCGACGACAGATCGGTCATGTTGGCGACCATGGCCTCGGCCATGCGGTCGGCGTCCGCTTCCTTGCGGCGCAGGTTGTCCAACACCGCGCCCTCGGTGGACGCGGCGATGAAATGGGCGGTCACCGGCTTGTGCTGGCCGAAGCGCCAAAACCGCCGGATCGCCTGATAGACCTGCTCGAAGCTGTCGTTCAGGCCGACGAAGCCGGTGTCGGCGCAGTGCTGCCAGTTCAAACCGAATCCGCAGATGGACGGCTTGGTGACTAGAACGCGAAGACGACCGTCCTTGAACGCGCGTAGCTTTTCGGTCTTGTCGCGTGGCTTGTCCGACCCGCGCACCTCAACGGCACCGGGGATCGCGGCGGCCAGGGCCTCGCTCTCGGCGTTGAGGTTGCACCACCAGACGAACGGCCGGCCGGGCGGCGTGATCTCCACCGCTTGCGCCACCCGGTCCGCGATGCTCTCCCGCCGGGCGCGCAGCCGCTCGCTCAGGGTCCTGGCGCGCGGGCCATCGACCGGCACGGCATGCTCGACCTGATTTAGCGGCGGCAGGACGTAGCCGTCATCCGGATAGCCCAGGTCGGAGGGCCTGCGCAGCAGCACCGCCCAAGAGCACATCCAGCGCCAGAAGTCGGCCTCGGCGTGGCCTTTCAGGCGCCAGTCGCGCGTCGATCCGCCATCATGCGCGAAGTACACCGCTTGCATGCCGGTCCTCGACATGACGCCCAGGAACTCGGCATGGTTGCCCAGTTCCATGAAGTCGTTGGGCGCCGGCGTCGCGGTCGCGCACAGCCGGAACGGTGTGTCGGCGAAGGCTTTGACCAGGGCGTTGCGGGTTTTGCCGTCGAACGCCTTCAGGATCGACGATTCGTCCAGCACAACGCCGATGAAGCGGCGTGTGTCGACGTGGCGCAGCTTCTCGTAGTTCGTGACCGTGAGGCCCCGGCCAACCGCCCAGGCGTCATCGGCCCGCGTGACCGGGATGCCCAGTTTCGGCGCTTCCTCGTCGGCGATCTGCTCGGCCACCGCCAGGGGCGCCAGGATCAGCACGTCCCCGCCTGTTGCCCGGTGCGTGGCTTGCGCCCACGCGAGTTCGATCCAGGACTTGCCGAGGCCGGTTCCCGCGAACACGGCCGCGCGCCCGCGTCGCAGCGCCCACCGCACGATATCGTGCTGGTGGGGGAACAACGTGCCGGGCAGGCTCGGCAGATCGGTCAACCCCGTGGCCGGGTCGTCGCGGCGTTTCAGGGCCAGGAACTGACGATAGGCATCGGCGGTCATGGCGCCCTCTTCAGCGCTACCGACTACGCGGCGGTTTCGTGGGCGCCGTCCGGAGCCAGCGCGGCGCGGACCGCCTGGGCCACATGGGCGGCGGTCATCAGGCCCGGGTCCCAGTAGACCACCGGGAGATCGCGCGCCTGGGCGTCGGTCTCCTCTATCTCGACGCCACGGGACCGGTCCCACCCTTCGGACATCAGCAGGACCAGGGCGTCGGCGCGGGCCAGCCAGGGCAGGCACCAGGTCATCCAGTCGCCATGCGACCAGCCCTCGCGGATCACCACGTCGGCGCGTGTCATGGCGCACCCCTGGACGATGGGCGACCAGGCGGACACGCCGGCCCGGGCCAGTTCAGCGACGGCCTCGGCGGTCTCGGCCTCGGCGGTGGCGCGACAGCGGCGGTCGCTGTAGGGGCTCGCCAGGTAGACACAGGGGTGATGGGTCATGGCCGGAGTCCTTTTCGACAAAGGGGTGCCGGCGATTTCGCTCCCCGGCGGGCGGGCTGTCAGGGCGGTGGAGGGGACCACCCCCAGCCTGCGCGGCGTTTTTCACAATCGGCCCACCGCCGCGCCGGGACCGTCCGCCCCCTCCCGATCCGGGCCTCTCGGATCAGGACCCCGGCGGCCGGGGACGCTGTACCGGCACGATCACCGTCGCGATCGACGTCATGCCCAGGCATCCGAAGCCATCTATCCAGGACACGCAGACGTCCGCGACGTGCCGGGCCGGAATCATCCGCGCCCCGCCACCCTGCGCCGCCGTGCACCGGCCGTGATCCAGGTGGCGATCGTCACCAGCCCCTGTCCGATCTCCAAAATCGCCAGGTCCGTCAGCCATCGCAGGTCTCGCATCACAGGGTTTCCCGAAGCACGGCCAGGTCGTGACCCAGCTTGGCGATCCGCTGGTCGAGGTCGGCCGCCAGCCGGTCCACATCGGCCAGACAGGCCAGCCCGCTTCCGGGCGCCAGCACCTCGGCCAGCACCACGGCGCCGTGGAGGCGCAAAGCGCGCACGATGTGCCTGGCGTAGGGCGCCTGGCCGGCCAGCCAAACCTTGGCGGTGGGCTGCGACACCGAGAAGTCGCGGGCGATGCGCTTGACGGCATGGCCGCCGGTGTAGGTGCGGCGCAGCCAGTCGCCCCAGCGAGACCCCAGGGCCTCTTCGATCCCGGCCGGCAGGGCCATCAGACTTTTGTCGATCCGGGAGATACCGTCGGCGCCGCCGATGCCCCATCGTTCCAGCGTCAGGGGCGGCGCCGAGAACATGTCCAGTTGCACGGCCGCGGGGCCGGCGGGTGAGAGGCGCGGGCCGAACAGATGCCCTTGCTGGGGATCGGGGCGGGGGGTGGTCATCGGCGCGGCTCCAGGGCGATCAGCGCGGCCTGGTGGTCGGCCTGGGCGGCATCGGCGCGGCAAGCGCGCAAGCGGGCGTTGATGGACCGGCCGTGCCAGCGATCGGCGCGGCGGCGCCAGAGGTCGCGGAAGAGGCGGTGGTACAGGCGGAGGATCGGGCGCACGGGTTGGACTCCTTTACGGGCATGGACGGCAGAACGACCGACTCGCACACTGATTGGGTGTTCCACGACCCAAGGAGGCTAAGGCGATGGAAAACAGCCCAGCCGTGACGCTTCTCAGCTTATCCACCGAACCGGGAACGGATGGCCTGGGTATCCCCGATGGTGTCGCCCGGGCGTTCCACGAGTCCGATACGATCCGGGTCACATTTCTGTGGACCGATCCGGATTGGCGGGTGGCGGCCCCGATCCATGTGTTTGTGCGGCGGCGCAAAGACGGAAACCCTTCTGACAAGGCCATTGTTGAGGCTGCTCTGAAGCAGTTTAGGGAAGCGACGAAGACAATTGGTCAGTTGACTTAGACAACTCACCCCTCGGGACGCTTGCGTCCTGGCGGGCCGCTTCGGTGATGGCGGCATGGGCCTTCTGCCGAGCAGCCAGCAGGCAGCGGAGGCAGTCCTCGAACAGCGGGCCGGCAGGGACCTTCTCGCTCAGGCCCTGGGCCAAGACGAAGAACAGGGAGCGAACCTCTTGCGTGGCCAGGGCCACGGGATCGGAGCGGAGGTCTTCGACAGTGATCGGGGCGGTTTCGGGGGTGTCGGGCATCATCTGACCTCCGTTCGGCGCCCGGGCCACGGGCCAGCGTCCGCCATGCGGATCATGCCCAGGCCCAGGGTGCGGGCCTGTGCGGGCGGGGCGCCTCTTTGCACACATCAATGGGACAGACCGGGATGCACTTTGCGCCAGGCCACCCTGTTCAGACGGCTCCCGACAAAGAAGAACGCGCGGCTGATCCGGAGTGAGACTTCGGCCACACTGTGGAGCACCCGATACAGGGCCAGGAGGGCGTGAAATCGAAAGCGATACAGCAGGGTCAACATGGCTATGCGACCTCCGAGGGGGCGGGGGGTGGGATCTTCCTCGCCGCATCCAAGACCGCGTTCCAGACATCCACGCGGGGGCTTGTGCGCTTTGCCTTCCATCGCTGCCACGTGGCACCATGCCGCCTTGTTCAGGGAGGCCCCGAGGCGGAAAAAAGACTCGCTGACCCAGAGGGTTGTGTCGGCCGCCCCGCGAAGCGTGTGGAAAATAGCGAGCAGAGCGTAGGAGCGGGAAAGATGAATTAAGTCAGGCATTTCTATGCGGCCTCCGGGGCTGAGGGGGCGTCGCCGGGCTGCCAGTCGGGGGGGATGACGCTAGTCTCAAGCGCCTCAAGCAGATCAATGTTCCCGTGCCATTTGCGCGCTTTGAGGTCTGCCAGCGTCGAACGGGCGATGCCCGAGCGGCGGGCCATCTCGGATAAAGTCATGTCTGTCCGCTCAAGAAAGGTGCGAACTCTATGGGCTGCGCTGGAAATTTCGGATCTGCATTTCATGGCGGGGCTCGTCCTCCTGCGTCCTCCATCATACCGGATAACGGAAGACCGTCAACGAAATCCGACAAGACGATCACGGAAGTCCGCTATTTCTCCGTAACGGATTTCCGGCATGATAGGCGCATGGATACAGAGGCAATCATTGCCGTCGAGGAGCGACGCCGCGACGCTCTGACCGCATTCATTCGTGAATGGGCAGATAGTCAACGGGATTCGCTACGATACCAGGGTAAGTATTTGAAGGCGTTTTGTGATCACGTAGGGATTGGATACACGACGGTTCGCGACTATATAGTCAAGAACAGGGGAACAACACATTCGCTCTCCGATAAGTCATATGCAAAGATAGCCGCTGCGTTCCCCTGGGCAACAATTTCCATGCTTAAAGGTGAGGATCTGATTCCTGACCGGAAGCTTCGAGTTCTTGTTGAGATCTACGAGGAGGCAGAGGAGGGCTCTCCCGAGAAGGAAGCTCTAAACCTCGCTTTGCGCATAAGAGCGCAACGGCAGGCTCAATTTGGCACGCAAGATGAAGAACGTCGTCAATCCCATCGGGATCCAGTTGCCGCAAGTGACGAAAAAACTCGTACGAACGCATAACCGCCCCCCAACTATAGTTATAGCCACACTTTTTGGGCGCAACACTACAGGTTGCGCGCACGATATGTGGCGACACATCAGTTTAGATATTCGCGTCACTTCGCTCGCTAATCGGCACATCCGTTGCTATCCCTGAGATGTCTGGTCAGACCGGGAAAGCGGCGGAGCCGACGGGCGAAGCCGTGCCTTGTTGGGTGCAAGGCGAGCTAGGGGGCGGGAACCCCCTACGCTCCCCGTATGCGGGAAGCGATGGTAATCTTGGCACAAATCAATCAGATCGGCAATCGCATACGGCACACGAAGGGTTGCGTACGCCCAGGGGGCCATCAACTTATTCGCACACGGCGCAACCGAAATATTTTGAAAAAAACGCATTACGTGCGATACTGGTCGCCGTACTAAACGGAGTGCGCTGCAAGGTGCTGACGTCTCGTTAGCAGCCTACGCCTCACGTTAGCAGCAAGGACGGCGTAATGTTACAATGGCTGTCCAGGGTATTCGGCGCAGAATATCAGAAGAGTGAGTCAATCTCCTCTTTAATACTATCTCTTGATGGAATGAATTATGCCCTTTGGACAAAAGGTCTTATGAGGCGGCTGGACGACGCGGATCTGTCGCAAACAATAATAGCATATAAAATATTCGAACCTCTTGTCCCGAAATTAATCTTAGAAAGAGTGAAGAAAGGAAATTTTAGTGGCCTAGATGGCATCATAGTGGAACTCCATGAGTTATCGCATAGCCTAGCCGGCTCTGGTCCACAAGAAGGCAGGGCCAATTACTATTTCCTTGCTATGATTTTGAGGCGCCTACTTAACTTCATAGAAGATGATTGCGTTAAGGATATTGGTGCGGAAATATGGGTTAACTTAACAATAAAGTCGTATTTTGTCCCAGATTTAATCCGGCTGAGTCCAGTATGGAAGAATACCAAAACAGAAGGAATGGAGCTAATACCAGAGTATCAAATAGAGTCATACGTCATAAACAATATAATGCCGAAAGAATTTTCCTCACACCCTTTCACGAGAAGGTTTGCCGGGGAAAGGGGCCTGCTGATGCACTGACTGTGCTTACAGCCAGTGCGCGACTCCCAAACCGTATCGGTCGCGCCGTCTGGATCGTGGGGGGGGGTGATGACCGCTGGAGAGAGCGCGCTCTTGACGTTTGCGACCGTTTCCGGCTTGCGGGGTTTTTGTTAGATCGTCGATAACGGTGTTCCGATATTTTCTCCTTGACGGCATTCCGTGATCGAGTAATCATCCTCCCATACCCCAGCGCGAGGCCCGTGGCCCGCGCCCCGGATGGGAGAGACGAGATGGCTGCCCTGTACACCTTCGACCCCCAATGCGGCGAAGTCCGCCTCACCAGCGCGGGTTATGAGGTGGTGTGTGACGCGGCGCGCCGCGCCACCGGATGCACGATGGAGGTGATCGACGCCATCACGATGGAGATCTGTAAGCCGAACTGGGCGCTCAATCACCTGATCCAGACACGGCCGGATTACAGCCCCCGCATTGATAGTCAGCACCACGGCCATATCGCCGGAACGCTGGTGCGCGCCTTCAACGCGGCCAACGCTGCCCTGGGCCTCGACCGTCGGGCGTACGTGCCCAGCGGCCCCAGCCGAGAGACCCTGGTGTCAGCGCTGAAGGCGCTGGTTGCCACGACCTCCGGATGCCAGCACGACGTACGGAATCCGTGCTGGGCTGAGCGGCGGAGTCCCCGACCGGCAGATGCGCCGCTCCGGCATTGGGGTGGAGGTCCTGCGTGCCCCGTCTGCGTCGCGCGCGCCTTCATCGCCCAGGCGGAGGGCTGACCTATGATTCCTGGCCGCTCCAATCTGGTGGATATCGACGCCACCCTCGTGCACGAGACCGACCGCGCGGTCCTGCTGGACACCGGCTCCGCCAGGGCATGGGTCCCGAAATCCGTTGTCGAGGACAACGGCGACGGCACCTGGACGCTCCCCGAGCCGATGGCTGTCGAGAAGGGGTTGGTGTGATGCCGGAGACCGCGGCCGGCCTGACCCCCACCGAAATCGACGTCTTGCGTCACCTGAACGGCGACGCCGCCCCCGGTTTGGTCTGGGGCGCGGCCATGAGCGAAGCGTGCGGCGTTCTGGCGGGCCGTGGCCTGATCACACCCCCGCCGATGTGCTTCATCACCGCTGCGGGGCGGGCGGTGCTCGAAGAGGCCGACCCCGGCCGGGAGGGTACGCCGTGATACGGATTCCGGACCTGTCCCTTCGCCAACTGGCGATCCTGGCCCTCGTCGTGGTCCAGCCGCCGCCGCACACGGTGCGTGGCCTGGCCAGGAGAGCGGGACTGTCCAAGCCGGTCGTTTGCCGCGCCTTGGACGTGTTGTGTCGACGGGGCCTGCTGCTGCGCCGGCCGGACAGCGATGACCGCCGGTCTGTTCTGGTGTCGGCCACACCCCTGGGTCACGAGCATCTGCTCGTCTTGACCGATCAGGTTCAAGCCTTGCTCGTGGCCGCGTCCTCCGATGGGAGGACCGCGTGATGCTGATTCTCGGCTGTGATCCCGGCAAGTCGGGCGCCATCGCCGTCCTGGCCCCCGACGGGTCCCTGGACGTCGTCGACATGCCGGTCAGCGGCAAGGACGTGGACGAGGCCGCCCTGGCGCTGGCGGTGTCGCGACTGGTGGGTATCGGCCCGGCCCACGCCTTCATCGAGGCCGTGCACGCCATGCCCAAGCAGGGCGTGAGCAGCACCTTCGCCTTCGGGCAGGCGTACGGCGCCTTGCGGGGCGTGCTGGCCGGCGCCGGCATTTCCCGCACCTTGATCACGCCGGCGGTGTGGAAACGGGCGGTCAAGGTGGGCGCGCACAAAGACGCCGCCCGTGCCCGGGCCTCCGAACTGTTCCCCGCCCAGGCCGGCTTGTGGTCGCGCGTCAAGGACCACAACCGCGCCGAGGCGGCGTTGATCGCCTGGTACGGCGCCCGCGTCGAACAGGCCGCCATCCACGCTCTGTTGGGAGACGTCGCATGATCCTCCGATGTCTCGCCGAAGGCGCCGCGCTGGCGGGGCTGTTCCTGGTGCTGTGGGCCTGGGCGCCGGTGCTCGACGCCTGGACGGCGCCGCGACTGGCGCCCGCGATCCTGGTGGCGGAGGAGCCCCGATGACGCCCGATCGCCAAAAGGCCCTGCGCGAGAAGGGCGTGCTGTCCCGCCTGCACAAGCGGCAGACCCGGGACGCCGGCCGCCGGGTTCTGGAGGCCGAACCGCGCCTGGTGACGCTGATCCGCGACACCCGCGACGGCTCCGTGGCCGACCTGCTGGCGGCTGTGCGCGCCGCCGACTGGCTGCTCCGTGCCGACGCCCCCACACGCGCCTGGGCCCTGCGGTATCTGCGCGGTCCGATCGATGCGGCCCGCGGCAAAGCCGGCCGTGATCCCCTGGACGACCCCTTGCCCGACGAACCCGATGACGGCGGTTTGGCGTTGCGCCGGCTGCTGTCCCATCCGCCCGACGACCCGGAAGAGGATAGCCCCATGACCATCGACGTGCTCGCCTTGCGCATCCACACCGGCGCCGACATGGCGCGGGTCCAGGACCTGATGGCCCACTTCTTCGGCGGTGATCTGCCGTTGCAGGCGGTCGGCCTGTCGGCCCCGGCCGACCAGACGGTCGCTCCGTCCACGCCGGACGATCAGGAGGAATCCCCCGTCCCGGCGGCGAACGATGTCGCCTCGGAAGACGTCACCCGTAATGCCGCTCCAGCGGAGACCTCCGACACCCCCGCCACCCCCGCCAGCGATGCCGCCGGCCTGCCCTGGGACGAGCGCATTCACGCGTCGTCCAAGGCGCTGAATGCCGACGGTACCTGGCGCCGCAAGCGCGGGGTTGACGAGACCGCCGTGGCCCGGGTCGAGGCGGAGTTGCGTGGTGTGTCGGATGACGCGGCGAAACGGGCGACGAACACCGACGACGATGACCTGGAGGCCCTGCTGGGGGGCGATGCCGACCCGGCGCCCGAAGAGTGGCCGGTCGTGGGCGTCGACGGCGACACGCTCAACATGTGTGACTCCGCCGAGGCGTTCGAGGCCGGCCTGGCCGAGGCCATCGGCCTGGTGGACGAAGCCGCCGATGTCCTGACGCTGGACAAGGTCAACGAGGCCGCCCTCGGCCGCCTGTCCAGGGAGGCCCGTGTGCGGCTCCGCCAGGTGTCGGACCAGCGGCGGAACGTCTTGCTTGAGGCGGCGGCCAAGGCCCGCGACGCGGCGACGGACGCGCCCCCCATCGACAGGAGCACCCTGCGCAAGACGCTCCAGGCCTACACCAGGGTCCACGGCGCCACGGCGCTCCGCGCCTTGCTGCAAAAGTACGGCGGCGCCCGGTTGGAAGACATCGACCCCGCCCGCTACGCCGACCTGATGGCCGCCGCCCGTCTGGAGGCCGCGTGACATGGCCACGCCCAGGACTGAACATGTTCGTCACAGCCCGTCCAGCGCGTATCGCTGGATGGCCTGCCCGGGGTCGCCGCGCCTGATCGCCCAGGCCCCGCCGGAGACCACTTCCGTCTATGCCCAGGAGGGCACCGCCGCCCACGCCGTGCTCAACGCCTGCCTGTCCCAGGGGGGCGACGCGGCGCGGTGGGTCGGCCGGACCGTCGAGGGTGTCCTCGTCACCGACGACATGGCCGAGGCCGTGCAGACGGCCCTGGACACCGTTCGCCCGCTGATCGGCGAGGGCGACCGGGTGTTCCTGGAGCATCGCTTTGATTTGCGCGGCCTGAACCCGCCCGCGCCCCTGGCCGGCACCGCCGACGTGGTGATCTACAAGCCCGACACCGGTCGTCTGATCGTCATCGACTACAAGCACGGCGAGGGCGTCGCCGTCAGCGCGGCGGGCAATCCGCAGTTGCGCGTCTACGCCCTGGGGGCGGCCCTGGCCCTGGGCGACGCCTGCCCCACCCGCGAGGTGGAGGCGATGATCATCCAGCCGCGCGCGGATCATGTGGATGGGGTCATTCGCGCCGAGGGCATCGAGCCCTTCGAACTGATCGAGTGGTCCGCCGATCTGCTGGACGCCATGCGCCGCACCCTGGACCCCCGGGCGCCGCTGGCCGCCGGCGATCACTGCCGGTTCTGTCCGGCGGCGGGTCTGTGTCCGGCCCTGGCCAGCCGCGCCCTGGCCGTCGCCGAGGCCGACTTTCAGGACGACACGATCCCCCAGCCGCCGGCTCCCGAGACCCTGACCCCGGACCAGATCGGTGGCGTCCTGACCCAGGCCGACATGCTGGAAAAGTGGCTGGCCGCCGTGCGCGCCCATGCCACCGGCATGCTGGAACGCGGCGAGCCCGTGCCCGGCTGGAAGCTGGTCGCCAAGCGGGCGACGCGGAAATGGGGGGCGACGCACACCGAGGATCAGATCGTCAACGCGCTGGTCACCCTCGGCGTCCCGACCGGGGACATCTATCCCCCCAGGATCATCACCCCCGCCCAGGCCGAGACGCTGGTGGGGAAACCGGCCTACCGGACGCATATCGCCCCCGCCGTCGTCAGGGAGTCCTCCGGCGCCACCCTGGCCCCGGCGCACGACAAGCGCCCGGCCGTCGCCGCGCGGGCCGAGACCGACTTCGCCGCTATCCCCCAATGATCCCCATCCCTTGAACCAGGTCACCAGGGAGACCCGTCATGGCCGACAAGTACGAATACAGCGACAAGTACAAGACCCCGGTGTTCCGTGGCGCCTTCGTGCGCGTCTTCGACGGCGAGCCGATCACCAACCAGGACGGCAGCCCGGTCAAGAACAAGAACGGTCAGCCGGTCGTGCAGTGGGGCCTGACCGCCATTTTCCCGCAAGGGACCGACACCAAGCCGCTCAAGGCGGCGATGGTCGAGGCCGCCCGGAAGGCCTGGGGTGACCAGGCGGCCACCAAGCTCAAGCACCCCAAGTTCCGCCATCCGCTGCGCGACGGCGCCGACATGGTGAACAAGGACGGCGATCTCTACGAGGGCTTCGAGGCCGGGCAGGTGGTGGTCAAGATCGTCACCAAGAATCGCAAGCCGGGCATCGTGGACGCCGGCCGCACCGGCAAGGTGAGGCCCATCGTCGGCGCCGACGGCACCACCCTTGTGGACAAGGACAACGACCTTCGCGAGGTCGTGCCCGACAACGAGGTGTTCAGCGGCTGCTGGTTCAAGGCGACCGTCCATGCCATGGCCTACGACCGCTCCGACGGCTTCGGGATCAGCTTCAAGCTGGAGAACCTGCAACTGGTCCGGCAGGACGAACGCCTGGGCGGCGGTGGCGCGGCCAGGGCCGAGGACGACTTCGCCGAGGACGCCATGCCGGCCCCGGCGGCCCCCTCTTCCGCTTCCGCTTCCCTGGGCAGCGGCGACGACCTCGACGACATCCTCGGCGCGGCATAGGGAACAGCGACCATGGGAGACGACGCGCTGGGCGGCAACGCCTCCGAAATGCTGCGCTCTTATGCCCGGCGCATCGTCGCGCTGGAGGCCGAGAAGCAGCGGGCCAAGGAACAGCACATCGACCCGCTGACGGCCGACATCAAGGACGTCCGGGCGGAGGCCAGGTCCCAGGGGTTCGACACCAGGGCGCTGGGCGAAGCCATCAAGCGGGCGCGCATGGACCCGGACCTGCGGGAGACCGTGGAACTGTATGAGGCCGCCCTGGTCGATCTCCTGCTCGGGAGCGATGAGGATGCCGCTGGATGACGATCTCCTGGACGACTGGCTCGCGGTGTCCTCCGGCCTCTTGTCCGACGAGCGAGCCCGGGACCTGATCGAGGAATGCCAGGTGTTTCGCGACGAGGTCGCCAGGGAAGAATCGATGTTGTGCCGCCTGCGCGAGAAAGCGGGTGTGCTCGACGACGCCTTCCGGGGGCTCGGTAAGCTGGCGGACCTGACCGCCCTGACCGAGGCGCTGGCCGACGGCTCCGAGTGGCTGGAAACCCGGGAGGCGGCCCTGGTGGACTTCACCGAGGCGGTTGCGAACACGGACTGTGCCGACGGCAAGGAAGCGGTGGCCGTGCTGGCCAGGACGGTCCGCGCCCTGGTCGCGTGTCGGGATGATTTGAAGATCTTCATCGAGTTTCTGGATGGTGAGGAAAAACCGGCGGGGTGACCCATGGGTGCGACAGAAAAACGGCTGCGACGGTACTCTTTCAAACTGTATCCGACACAGGAACAGCGGGAGGAAATGCAGCGCCAGTGCCACATGGTCGGCGACCTGTGGAACGCGCTGCTGGAGCGGTGCGAGACGAACTATCGGCTGTGGCTGGCTGGCCGACGGGTGGACACTACGGACTGGCCGGAGAAAGGCCGGGCGATCGCCGAGCGGCTGTGGTGCGAGGGCAGCGCGCCAAAGTCCCATCTGTCCCGCTATGACCTGTCGTCCGAGTGGTCCTGGCTCCGTGCGGAATGCCCGGAATGGGCAGCGCTGTCGACCTGGACGGGGCACCGCGTGATCGAGGCGCTGGACAACGCGTTCCAGGCGTTCTTTCGCCGCGCCCGGCAGGGGGCCGGCGCGCAGTCTGGCTATCCCCGATTCAAGCCGCGCCGCTTCCAGAACTGGTTGCCGCACCGGGCCGCGTCCGGGTTTTCCATGAGTCAGATTCGCCGGGACGACGTGATGCGCCGGATTGATTGGGCCATGACGCTCAAAGGCGTCCCGGGCATCGTGCGCGCCAAGGGCCGCTTCCCGGCCGCCCCGATCGCCTTCAAGCACGCCGACATCCGTTTGCACGGTGACGTCTGGTGGTTGTCCATCGCGGTCGAGATGCCCGCGCGCATGGTTCGTGGTGATCTGGACCGCGTGGTGCGGTTCGACTTGCTGGACTGCTTCGCCACCGTGGACGGCCACGACATGTCGGCCTGGGCCGTTGGCCTCGGGGACCGCCACGGCGATGAGATCGCCGCGCTGCAACAGCGCATGGCCGAGGTGCAGAAGTTCGGGGATCAGTGGCAGGAGTTACGCCGCCAGTTGTCCCGGCTCCAGGCCAAAGGCGCCCGTCAGCGCCGCGAGGCCCTGCAGGATTGGACCACGCAGATCGTACGGTCATCCGCGAGCCTGACCGTGATCCGCCCGCCGAGCATCAAGGAGGTGACGGCCAGCGGCAGGGGCGACGAACGCGCCTGGGGTGCTGCGGTTAAGACCAAGGCCGATTTTAACCGCCATGTGTTGGGCCAGGCGCCCGGCATGGCGATCCAAATGCTCACCTACAAGGCGGCAGAGGCGGGCATCGAATACCGCGAGATTGCCGCCGAAGACGCCTTGAAAGAGGGCAACGCCCTCGTCGCCGCGACGAAGGAGAACCGGCGCCTGAAGCGCGCCACGAACAGAAGGAAAGCAGCATGAACGCGATCGACACCACTGCCGTCTTGAGCGAGGTGATCGCCACCGCTCGGGACGCCCGGGCCGCCGTGGTCGACGGCACCATGCCACCGAAGACGGCCAACGCCATCGCGGCGCAGAACCACGCCATCACAACGGCCGTGGGGCTGGACCTAAGGACCCGGATCTTCGATGCGGAGATGCGGGCGATGGAAAGCCACGCGCGGGATCGTCTGCCCGCCGCCGCCGAATAGCTGCCGGGCATGTGCGAGCGGTTTTGCGGCGGCCAGCACCCCGGGGCCGCTCGCGCACGTAACCCACTGCGATGATTGATGTGATTCGATGGCTGTTCGGACCATGACGCCCAATTGCTCACACCACCTGGACCGCTCGAAACGCTGGCGTTTTCCGGTGTGGTTTCAAGGGGTCCGCGCCATGGCATCAAGACAGGAGACGTGCCGCCTCGAATGCACGGGAAGAGGGCCAGCGGCGGCGCGAAGACCATGGGCAGACGTCATCAAGACAGGCGACGTGCCGCCTCGAATGCACGGGAGCAGCCCGCGCTTCATGGCCCCGTACCTGGACTGCATCAAGACAGGCGACGTGCCGCCTCGAATGCACGGGAGGAGCGGACCCAAACCCTGGATGGGGAGGCCGCACCATATCAAGACAGGCGACGTGCCGCCTCGAATGCACGGGGGCTGCCGTGCGTCGATCCAAATAGGTTTCGCCTGGGAGATCAAGACAGGCGACGTGCCGCCTCGAATGCACGGGGTTGCTAAGGGCGAGCGGCCAGCCAGGGCCTATGCCTTATTAAGACAGGCGACGTGCCGCCTCGAATGCACGGGCGAGGCCAGCGGAAGGACCTCGGGGTCGGCATCGGGATATCAAGACAGGAGACGCGCCTCCTTCAACGCGCGGGGAAATATCCAGCGGCATCCTTCGTTGCGTCACGACACATCAAGACAGGTGACGCGCCGCCTTCAACGCGCGGGGCACCGGCCGAACCGGCATGCTGGCGGATTGCCATGGATCAAGACAGGAGACGTGCCTCCTTCGAAGCACGGGAATGCAAAGGCCCGCGCGGCGGGTAAACCGAGGGAGGTGTAGGGGGATGGTCGACCGTGCGCTGACCGTTGCTGAGTTCGCCGGACGGTATGCGTACCGAACTCAAACCGTCTACGCTATGATCGACCGAGGGGACCTCGGCTGCATTCGGCGCCCGGGGTGCTCAATCCGGATTCTGCCCAGACACATTGAAGAGTGGGAGGCTCGCTTCGAGTGCCCCGCAAACGCTCCCCAGAACCGACGCCGCACCTCGTCAGAATCTCGGGGCGACGGTCCTGGTACATCCGCTGGTCAGAACCAGGAAGCATGCGCTCCAAGATCGTCAGTACAGGCTGCGAAGATGAGGGCCAAGCTCGCCTCGTGCTCGCCGACTTCAAGGCGAACTTGAATGCGCCGCCACCATCCCCAACGATCACTTGGTTCTTGGACGAGCGCGCGAAGGATTTCATGGTCGACCGTGCGGATGGGCAATCCGTTGTGGAGTCCAGGATCCGCTCATTCCATGGCAGACTCCGGGATTTTTTTGGCGACTACCGGCCGGACCAACTGACGCCGGCTTTGCTGCGACAGTATGTGTCGTCCCGACCAGCGTCGGCGGCGCGACGGGAAATGGAAGAACTGCGGGCAAGCATCCCGGCTGATCTCCGTCCGTGTCCGTTCCCCTTGCCGCCCCAGCGCCCTCCTCGCGAGCGCTTCATGTCACGGGAGGAAGGGCGAGACCTGCTGGATGCCGCCCATACCTATCACGTTAAACTGTTCATCCTCATCGGCCTGACGACTGGCCAACGGGCCGGGGCGATTCTGGACCTGACCTGGGATCGGGTGATGTGGGACTCTTCGGTGTTGGATTTCCGGAACCCGGAGAAGGGCGAAAATCGCAAACGGCGCGGAGTTTGCCCTGTGGACTCACGCACCATCGCGGCTCTGCAAGAAGCTCGGCAAATTGCCAAGACCGATCGCGTGATCGAGTTCAATGGCGCGCCCGTCGGGTCGATCAAAAAAGCATTTGCCAGGGCCGCCCTGGCTGCTGGTCTCGTTGATGACGGCGGTCGTGCGACCGTATCACCCCACATCATGAAGCACAGCGTCATCTCATGGCTGGCCATGGATGGGTGGACTGTTGATGCGATTTCGGACTTCACCAGCACTGACGAGAAAACGGTGAAGCGCATCTATCGAAAGGTTAATCCGGGGTATCTGCGTGATCTTGCCGAGAGTTTGGGCAACGGTCTTTGGGGCGGGAGTGACGCCCCGATTCAGTCCGCCGGGGAGGATTTATGCCAACACCGTTGGCATAAATCAGAGCAGAAGGGCCGCAGCAAAAAGACCGTAAGCCATTGATTTAACATTGGTGGGCGATGACGGGCTCGAACCGCCGACCCTCTCGGTGTAAACGAG